>NZ_JAAHGN010000236.1:0-8307 GCF_010672485.1 Moorena sp. SIO2C4
TCAATGCCCAATGTATCAAGATTCCTACTGGTTGAACAGAAGAATCCTCAAATATCAGGAGTTCGTCATTAACCTGAGAGAATGGCTTCAAAATGCCGAAAACGGTAGAAATACACTAAATCTCAACTATACAGCTCTTGAAAACAAATATCAAGCCGTTGAAACGGAATACCATGCCCTAAAGCTTGAATTAGAGCAAGCCCGGGCGAAAATTGCTGAAATTGCGAAAATTGTTGAGAGGGAAACCGATATAAATCAGAATGGACAAAGTTCTAATATCAAACTCAACTTGACGAATTTGGAACAAGTCTGATTAGGATAACAACTTAGACTAATACCTTAGACTAACAGGTTATAAATACTATAGGGATACTAAATGAATTGTGATAATTTTTGTTCCCTGTTCCCTGTTCCCTGTTCCCTGTTCCCTGTTCCCTGTTCCCTTTGTTATAACAAGTTAAACTTCTTAATTATTGCTATTTACTGCCAAATTTATGGTCAGGTGTGTGTGAGGGGCTGTGTAATATGCCAAGTAATAGGTCAGAATCCGAACTAGATTATGTGATTCCTCCTGAGATTAAAGACGACGATTTTTATAGAGCGATTCAGAGGATAGCTCGGGAAGAAGATATCAAGACGGTTCTAGAAATCGGGTCTTCATCCGGTGCGGGAAGCACCGAAGCGTTTGTGAAGGGGCTGCGGGAAAACCCGTCTAATCCAGTGTTATTCTGTATGGAGGTTTCAAAACCTCGTTTTACTGAGTTAAGGGAACGCTATCGGGAGGATTCTTTTGTAAAGTGCTACAATATTTCATCAATTTCCCTAGAACAGTTTCCTAGGCAAGATGAAGTCAGAGAATTTTATAATTCCCATCGTACCCCTCTAAATAACTACCCTCTTGAACAAGTCTTGGGTTGGCTTCGTCAAGATATCGATTATGTTAGGGAAATGGGAACCTCTGGAGATGGGATTGAAACGATTAAGCAAGAAAACCAGATCGAGGATTTTGATCTAGTCTTAATCGACGGCTCCGAGTTCACGGGTGAGGTGGAATTGGATCAGGTTTACGGAGCCAAATACATCCTACTTGATGATATTTGTACCTACAAAAATTATAGTAATCACCATCGGTTATTAAGAGATAAAAACTATAAACTGATTGAGCAAAATGCGTCTGTGCGCAATGGTTACTCCATTTTTGCTAAAGCGGGTAGTCACCATTTAGGTGGGCAGTCAGGTCAAGCCTCAACCCCTCTTCCCATCAATTTTTTTACAATTGTTCTCAATGGTGAACCCTTCATTCGCTACCATATTGACGTCTTCAGTAAACTGCCATTCCCATGGCATTGGCACATTATTGAAGGTGTAGCGAAATTGAAGCATGATACTGCCTGGAGTTTAGCGACGGGTGGGTATGTCAGTGATGAAATTCACCACAACGGTCGTAGTATTGATGGCACCACAGAGTATCTCGACCAACTGATGGAACGCTACCCTGACCAGATCACCGTCTATCGCAAACCTGATGGGGTTTTCTGGGAGGGCAAGCGAGAAATGGTGAATGCTCCCCTTGAGAATATCCAACAAGAGTGTCTGTTGTGGCAGGTAGATGTGGATGAGTTGTGGACAACTGAGCAAATCTGTAAAGCTCGACAGATGTTCATCGACCAACCTGACAAGACGGCTGCTTTGTTCTGGTGTTGGTATTTCGTTGGAGAAAATTTAATTGTCACCAGTCGCAATTGCTATACACAAAACCCCAAACAGGAATGGTTGCGCCTCTGGAGGTTTAAACCAGGAGCTGTCTGGGCAGCCCACGAACCCCCAAGGCTAGTCCAACCGTGGTCAACTAATCAGTCTAATCAGTCAAATCAGTCAGCTAATCAGTCAGCTAATCATGGGCAAGATGTAGCAACCATAAATCCATTCTTACATCGAGAAACCGAAGCGCAGGGACTGGTCTTTCAACATTTTGCTTATGTAACACCGGAACAGTTGCAGTTTAAGGAGAGCTACTACGGCTACCAGAATGCTCTGGCCGACTGGCAGGGACTACAGCAGCAGTCTGAATTTCCAGTTTTTCTGCGTCAACATTTATCTTGGGTTGAGGATGAAACCCTGGTTGAACCGGCGGATATCTGTGGTATAGTGCCGATTGCTCAGAAGGAGCCTGACGGCGAAAAATGGCAGTTTTTGCAACTGGAAGAATTTCAGCAACAAACTATGAAGATTGAAAGACCATTCCCCCAAATTGTGCTTGATGGGGTATTTTTCCAATTTTTTCCTAACTCTGGGATTTCCCAAGTCTGGAAGTCTTTGCTAGAGGTATGGGCAACTAATGGCTTTGGGAACCATGTGATTGTTTTAGACCGGGCTGGAACGGCTCCGAGGATTCCTGGAATTCGCTATCGCCCCATTCGAGCTTACGATTACAACAAAACGGGAGCAGATGCTGACTTGTTGCAGGAAATCTGTGATGAAAAAGGGACTGATCTATTCATTTCCAGCTACTATACCGCACCCCTATCTACTCCTTCTGTATTTATGGCTTATGACATGATTCCAGAAGTGATCGGAGCCAATCTTAACGAAGCAGGTTGGAAAGAGAAACATTACGGTATCTTACACGCCTCACGTTATATTACGATATCCGAAAGTACGGCTCGAGATCTGATTAAGTTTTTTCCCCATATTTCCCGGTCAAAGGTAACGGTAGCTCACTGTGGGATCAAAAAGGTTTTTTCCCCGGCAAGCGATGATGATATCGATGAGTTTAAGACTAAATTCAATGTGACAAAACCCTACTTACTCTTAGTAGGAGAAAGAACAGGTGTTAATGGCTATAAAAACGCTATCTTTCTATTCAGAGCATTATCTAAGCTGGTGGATAAGGAAGAGTTTGGGGTGGTTTGTGTAGGTGGTAGACCTGAGTTAGAACCTGAGCTAGCTGCCCTGGCAGCAGGAATAACAACCCAGGTTCTGCCCCTGAGTGATGAAGAATTGAAAGTAGCTTATTCTGGTGCGATCGCTCTGGTTGTCCCCTCTCTGTACGAAGGCTTCGGATTACCAGTTACCGAAGCAATGGTGTGTGGTTGCCCTGTAATTACCTGTCGTCACTCCTCTCTTCCGGAAGCAGCTGGGGAAGCAGCATTGTATGTGGATCAATCTAATGTTTACGAGCTGATTGATGCTCTGTACAAAGTTCAAAACCCAGAGGTTCGTAAGCAGTTGATTGCTGATGGTTTTGAACACGCGAAGAAATTTTCCTGGTCAAAGATGGCCGAGACTGTGGCAGAGGTTATGGTCGAAACTGCTAAGACCATCAAAAATGATGGTACTGGTATAGGTTCCCCCCTTTGGGGAGAATTCAGGAAGTTACAGGCTCAAATCCAAGAAAAGCTACCCCCAAGTCCGTCCCTAATTCAAGTTCAGCCAACTCAGCTTCAGTCAGGGGATCTCGAAGAGCAATTGAGGTACGCAGAGGCTCAACTTCACCAAAAACAGCGGGAACTTCAAGAAGCAGGGTCAACTCTAGCTGCAATGCAGTCCAATCAATTCTGGAAACTGCGGTCAGGCTGGTTTCGACTAAAACCCCTGTTAGTTCCACTAGTTAGTCTAATTTTAGGGATCAACTTACTACTGCTATCTACCGCAATGTATGCTAACAGGACTCTAGTGCAACTAATGTCATTCGTTTCTCCTATCCAAGGAAATCTATTCTTTAGTCTTGGCGGTAGTTTGTTGTCCATTGCACTAATGTTAGGTATGGTGGGCTATCTGGGCTATATGAAGCCTCAGGTTCTCCGCCGGGTCAGAATTGTCATGGGTGGTGGGGGATTAGCGTTGATAGGTTTGACGGTACTACAAAACATTAACCTGTTGTAGATAACAGCCCAGTTTTCCAAGTCTTAATTCTTAAGACCCTTTATTTTTATTCCGTCTCTGGGGAGTGAATTAAAAAAAGGGTTTTCAATCCGGACTTGTGACCAGACTTAAGTTCGAGCTAATTTATCAATACCTGGGTGTAACAACAACATGACACAAACCTTTAGAGATATCTGTTGGTGTGGAAATACTGAGCTAACTGAATTTTCCCCCGACTACTTGGCGTGCTCTGAATGTGGCACTCTAGTGTCAAAAACTGGTTTGAGGTCTGAGCAGCTTCGTGTACAGGATGATAACCATGACTTCTACGGTAAAGAATACTGGTTGTCTTATCAGACCGAGCATTATGGTTTTCCTGATATTCGTCAACGAGCCCGTCAAGACTTACCAGAGCGATGCCTCCACTGGTTGCGTACACTGATGGCTTATAAACTACCGCCAGCCAAAGTGCTTGAGTTAGGTTGTGCTCATGGTGGCTTTGTGGCAATGATGGGCTGGGCAGGTTTTGATGCTATGGGTTTAGAACTTAGCCCTTGGGTGGTGGAATTCGCACAACAGACATTCAATATGCCCATTTTGTCAGGACCGATCGAGGATCAGCAACTAGAATCGGAATTGTTTGATGCCATCGTACTCTACGATGTCCTGGAGCATCTACCTGATCCAGTGGCTACCATGAGCCATGGGGCATCTCTTCTTAAGGAAGATGGTATTTTCATTGTGCAGATGCCAAATTATGAAGAGGGTAAAACCTATTCAGAGATGGTTGCTCAAAAGGATAATTTTTTACACCAAATGAAATCTATTGAGCATATCCATCTTTTGAGTAGGCGAGGGGTGTCGCAATTCTTTAAAAACCTCGGTTTTGAATTTCTGCAATTTGAACAACAGTTGTTCGACTATGATATGTTTTTCGTAGCTAGTCGGCAGGCTTTGGTGCGCTATACTGATCAGCAAATTAGTTACTATCTGCTCAAGAGTCCATCTGGGCGAATGGTTCAGGCATTACTGGACAAATCATCTGAGTTTAATCAACTCCAAGTTCAGTATCAAAATATCCAAGTTCAGTATCAAACTAGCGAGACTAGGCGTGCTGAGCTTCTGAAGATTATTGAGCAACAGGATCAAGAGATAGCTTCCTTGCGCTCTCAGGTCAGTGCAACTGTCACAGACCTCCAGCAGACTAAATCACAATTAACCCAAGCCCACTCAGACCTTCAACATACTCAGTCACAATTGACCAATGCCCACTTAGATCTACAACATAGTCAGTCACAACTAAATCAATCAAACTCAGAAGTTCAGCATACTCAGTCACAGTTAGTACATGCTTACTCAGAAATTCAACATACTCAGTCACAATTAACCCAAGTACATTCAGACCTTCAGCATACTCAGTCACAATTAACCCAAATACACTCACACCTTCAGAATAGTCAGTCACAATTGGCACAGTCACAGGAAAAAATTCAGGATTTTCAGCAAAATCAATTACAGCAGATTCAGAACCAACTGAACGAAACTGAGACTAAGTTGAAGGTAATTAATGTAGAAATTGCGGCGATGAAGACCAGTAAGTTTTGGAAATTGCGATCGCTCTGGTTCAAATTAAAAGGGTTTGTTGGTTTTCCTACAGATAACGAATAAAATTTTCAATAATTAACGTCAGCTAAAACAGGAGTTTAATCATGCTTGATACGGTACTCAATCAAGTTGTCAGTGCTAAGGAACCATTCAACAGTTATGAGACGGTGAAAGAAGCTGTTGAAACCAATGTTATAGCAATACTGCCCCAATTCCCAAGTCGTACGGTAATTACTCACTATCGAAGGCTCAGGGATTTGCATCCACTTGACCACAATTGTTGCCTACGCCTTGTGATCTAGGTCAAACCCGCGAAAAAATCGTTGCAGTCGTTTGTAATTTCAATCGGGCAGAGCCTTTACCTCAAATCCCAATGCCAGTTCACTCAGGTTCACTGTCTTTACTTTCAACAATGCCAGCTTGAACTTGACTAGAAACGAGACTCTCGCTCCGTGCTATCCCAAATGGGGTTGGAGGGCTTTCTTCAATTCGCCCTTATTGGTCCATGGGATTTGAGATCACTCTCCTAAATTCGGATGAAACCCCATCCTGCTCTTCTTTTCAACCTTTTTGTCCTGTACTGAAGTGATGGGTAGACTTTTTGCAAGAAAACATGTACTCTAACTTATTAGTTTTTCATAGTCTGAGAGGAAATAAATGGGACTCTCAAAGCTCTCACCGCCAAAACAGTCTCTAAATCAGTCTCTAATTACTGACTTGACTGATAGGAAAAATCTAGTCATTGTCATTCCTTCATTTAATGACTGGGAAGCTCTGGAAAAGCTACTGCTACTTATTGATGAGATTATTATTCCTCAGGGCACCAATTTAGAAGTTGTTATTGTTGATGACTATTCAACGATGCCCATCCCACATTCACTGACTCATCAAGAACATCGCCAGATTCGAGCAGTTAACATCCTTCGACTTCGCCGTAACCTTGGTCACCAGAGAGCGATAGCGGTTGGCTTGTCCTATGTATATAGCCACTCAGACTGCGACTGGGTTGTGGTGATGGATGGTGATGGGGAAGATAATCCCTTTGCGATAGAGCACCTCCTGAATGTTTCGGACAAGACAGGTAACAATAAAATAATTTTTGCTAAGCGGAGTAAGCGCTCTGAAAGCTACACATTTAAGTTTTTATATTTCATTTACAAAAAGCTTTATCTCCTGCTGATAGGTAAAGAAATTAGCGTCGGTAATTTCAGTTTATTACCTGCTTATTTATTGAAGAATGTCGTAGTAATTTCCGAAATTTGGAATCATTACTCATCAGGCATTTATCGCTCTCGAATTCCCTATCTTGAAGTAGATGTTCCCCGGGCGAAGCGACTAGCTGGACAACCCAAGATGAACTTAGTGTCTTTGGTGACACATGGCTTGAGTTCTATTGCTGTGTACGGAGATATCGTCGGGACAAGAATATTATTAAGTGTTGTAGTTTTATTAGTTATTTTATTGTTGCTCTTAGGCTTAGTTTTGCTGATTAGAGTCTTTACCGATTGGGGGATACCAGGCTGGGCAACATACGTGTCTGGTTTATTAGTTCTATCTATGTTCCAACTTGTCTTAATCGGAACTGTTTTCAGTCTGATCATCCTGTCAAGTCGCAATCAGTCCAACTTGATTCCAGTTCGCGATTATAAATATTACGTTGATGATTTCTTTCCTTTAAAACCATGAGCCAGTTTACCTATGTCGGGACAGAGTTAGAGCTATTTGCTCAAGCTAAGAATTGGAAGAACTATATAAGAGTTTTATTAAGTAAATATATCAAAGGTGATGTCTTAGAAGTTGGGGCGGGCATAGGAAGCAACACCCGTTTACTCTGTCGCTCCCCATATAGTCAGTGGTTGTGCCTAGAGCCAGACAATCAGCTTTTCCATGCTCTAGAACAATCGATTGATTTAAATGGTATCATCAACTGTTATGCCCGCAATGGAACTATTGATAGTTTGACTAATGAGCAATTCTTTGATTCGATTTTATACCTTGATGTTTTAGAACATATCCACAATGATAATCAAGAAGTCATCAAAGTGTCTCAACATCTAAAAGCTAATGGAAATTTAGTTATTTTAGGTCCGGCTCATCAAAGATTGTTTACTCCCTTCGATGCAGCTATTGGTCACTATCGTCGCTATAGTCAATCCAGCCTTAAAGCAATAATACCAGATAATCTCAAGATTGTTACATGTCTCTATTTAGATAGTGTGGGTTTACTAGCTAGTCTAGCTAATAAACTGATACTTAAGCAAAGTCAACCAACTTTAAAACAAATACAAGTATGGGATAGCTTAATGGTTCCTATCTCTAGAACCTTAGATCCTATCTTCAGATATAGATTAGGAAAATCAATTCTGCTAATAGCTAAAAAATATCCTGATTAAATTGATAAAGGTTAATTTTGACTATAAATAAAATTAACCCTATTACTAATTTATTTGGGATGGCCATAAAAACCTCTAAAACCTTTCCACACTTTACCACCTTGTTGAATGTTTTTATTAGCTAAAGACACCCAATACTGGTTAGAATCATCAACATTTTGATTTTGTAAATTTTTAGGGGTTTCAAAATATTCTAGAGACTCTAAATACTCAAAATTATTTTGCTCTTCTTTTGAGATTACCGAAATTTGAGCCAACCTTTCTCTAAGAGCTTGAGAATTAGAAATAGCTACTTTATGAAATTGAAGAACTATAGGAGTAAAACAAAGCATTATCCATAAAAAAGCTATAATTATATGGATTTTAGCAAAAATTTTTGATATTTTATACCCAAGCCAAACAAAAGCCAAAGGAACAAGTGAGATTGAAGCTACCCATTGTCTTA
>NZ_JAAHGN010000237.1:0-8244 GCF_010672485.1 Moorena sp. SIO2C4
CCCCCGATTCCCTATTCCCGATTCCCTATTACCTATTCCCGATTCCCGATTCCCGATTCCCGATTCCCGACTCCCGATTCCCGATTCCCGATTCCCGATTCCCGATTCCCGATTCCCGATTCCCGATTCCCGATTCCCGATTCCCTTGTTTACATCTCAACTAGAGCCGTTCTCATCTAAAGAACGCACCTTAATAACTTTAGCAGGAATTCCCACTACCGTTGCGCCAGCAGGTACATCAGACAAAACTACAGCATTAGCACCAATATTTGCCCCATTACCGATAGTAACCTTGCCAAATATCTTGGCACCAGCACCAACATTGACACTTTTTCCTAAAGTGGGGGCATCCAAAGGACGATCTAAGTAACGATTACCTAAAGTTACTCCTTGACGGAGGATACTATCATCACCAATGGTGCAATCCCCATGAATCACAATCCCACTTTGATGCTCAATAATTACTCGGCGACCAAGCTTTACGGTGTAAGGTAATTCTATCCCATAAGTATTACGAACTTTACGATATAATGCTCGGTAGATAATACTAAAGGGAGCCCGTAGTAACTTCGGCTCTATGTTCATTCTCCAGACTCCAAACCGCTGCACCGCTACAGCCCGAAATCCCGGCTTAGTCCAATCACACCCATGGGCTTTCCAATCTTCTTTAATTTGTTGCCAAAGTCCCAAATTATCAGTTTTTTGCTGGGTAGAATTTGCCGTTAAATCTGTTGGCATCACCATAATCTGTTTTTAGAATGTAGAATTTAGAATGAAGAATTTAGAATTTAGAATTTAGAATCGGGAATCGGGAATCGGGAATCGGGAATTGTAAGCGGTCAGCGGTCAGCGGTCAGCGGTCAGCGGTCAGCTGACGTAACTCAGATTAAACCAATGCTTACCTGTTTTATTCAAAAGCTAAAAGCTGATAACTGATAGCTGATAGCTAATAGCTGAAAGCTAATAGCTGAAAGCTGATAGCTGATAACTGATAGCTGATAGCTAATAGCTGAAAGCTGATAACTGAAAGCTGATAGCTGATAGCTAATAACTAATCACGAAATATTCGGACTACTAAAAGCACCACCTTTACAAAACACACTATTGCGGAGAAAATCACTAAGTAAGTGGGGCGGCTCAAGATTGGGTTTACCTTGAACCACTCGGCGCAATTGCCACAATAAATAACTAGAAGCCCAGGTGTGATCCGCTAGAGCAGCGTAAAACCAACCATAGTTTTTAAGAAAATACCGTCGTCGAGAATCAAACACATACTGGGGTCGGCGTTTGGGTGGACGCTTGGTGTCGGTAACACCTGAACTTTGTCCAACTAAGTGGACTACGCGACTTTCAGGGACATACCAGCATTCCCAGCCAGCTCTCTGGGCTTGCAGGCAAAAGTCCATTTCTTCGTAATACATGAAATACGCTTCATCGATCAGGCCAACCTGCTCAAACACTTCCCGGCGAATAATCATACTTGCCCCAGCTACCCAATCCGTTGGACAGGGTTGGTCAGGAATCGGTGGCCAAACTACCCACTCCGATAATAATGTCGATACGATACCGAGACGCAAACCAGAATCTAGCTCACTGAGGACGGTATGAAACCGAAATGCTGAACACTGAGGGGTACTGTCAGGCTCTTCCAGGCGAGAGCCAGCAATACCCACCTGGGGATGGTCACTCATAAACTCCACCAGGGTTTTGATCGCCCTAGGACGAACAATGGTGTCTGGATTGAGCAACAACACATAATCCGGTGGCTGATTAGACTTCAGGGCTGGGCGGATCACAGCGTTATTGCCAAAGGCAAATCCACCATTGTGCTCTAGTGCCATCACCGATGCCCAACTACCCCAGTTTTCGTTTGCGATCGCATTTTTAATGGCAACAGCCGATCCATCCCCAGACGCATTATCTGCCACTACCACCTGAGTATTCGATAAACCTGGGATTTCATCCGCTAGAGAGCGTAAGCAATCAATAGTTAAACTAGGGGTTTTGTAGTTAACAATTACTATAAGTAAAGAATTTACGGGATTGTTTTTTAGTTCATTAGACATAACTAAATTTGGCGTTTTTTTTCCTTAGCTAAATAATTATTATTTGTTAGTTAATTTATATTTTTTTAGTAACAAAATCCTGTTGTTGATCGTAATAATTTACACAGATTTTTTACCCTACTCCCTACTCCCTACTCCCTACTCCCTACTCCCTGCTATATCATCCCTAATTCCGTTGAACTTGTCTTCGTTGATTACGATTTTGATTACGATTTTGATTACGATAACGCTGGGCTGCCAATGCCGGGACTTTTTTAACCTTATTGGTTGTAGGTTCTTGGATCACCAATCCTGATAGTCCTCCACAAGCCAATACAAAGACTGGATTACCATGGGCATTGAGCATAAATTCCACCATGTATAACGCTACGGCCACGGTCAGCACCGCCACTGGTGACGCTTGCCGCTTTGGCCACAACTCGGCTGGACAACGGAACCAAAACATAGTCAACACCGGCATTAGTAAGGATGTGGTCAGGCTGGCTAGTCCAACGGTACCAGTTTCACCAAACGCAATAATCCACAAACTATCTGGAACTGTAACTTGCTCACCCTTGTCATTAAAGATCAGACTTCTTCCCCATCCTCCCCAGCCAAACACGATCCGTTCCCGTGCTTTATCTACAAGTAGCTCTTCATTATCAAATCTAAACTGTAAGGATTGGATACGGTCTGCAGGAACCACACTCGATACATTTGAGATAATCTGATCACTAACGTAGGTTTCAGTCTGTGAGTTAATGTATAAGTAAGAACAAATAAGCCCAATTAGGATAAAGACTGGCAAAGCAGTACGAAATTGCTTGCCCACAAACAAGATGCCAACTCCCAAGAGTAGTAAAAAATAGGCACCAGTGGATTTGCACAATATAAATGTGATCAACAACGCAGCTACCAGCCACTTCATGGGAATATTCCAGAGTTGTTTGATCACCCCAGTGTGCCATAGCCAAATTCCCACTAAACTAGCTGCCATCATCCACATACCCACTGGCAAACCGTGGATCATAAATACTGTCGGTCTCCATCCCCCGTAACGCATTGTTTGGCCAAAGTCAGGATGAGCATGGAAGCCGTACAATATCCTATGGAGCTGGGGACTAAAACGAATTTCGTACAAACATAGGGGAACATATACCAACCCCCCCATGAAAATCCCAATTGCCAAGTCACGTAATCCACTCAAGTTATTGAGATAGATCCGACCGAGAAAATAGGGTACTCCCCAGGTCAAGGTTTGCGTCAAAACAGTAGAGAAACCATCGTAAGCCCCCAAGCCATTCGTAATAGATGAAGCCAATGGACATAGGCACCAAATCAGGATGGGCAAGTCAATCCAGCTGAATTTAAAGGAGCTAATACGCCCAACATCGTATATAAAAGTAGCCAACAAAATACCGTAGCAAGTTGCCGACATCTTAGTATAGTCAGGTAGACCAGGCAAAGCATATTCTGCCACAGGTAAGAATAGCCATGCTACGATGAAACTCACAATGACTGCCCGCTGAGCTGGAATTCTCATGAAGAGATAAAGAACAACTGGAATCCAGCCGAACATGACGATGGGGACTAAAAAACTCATTGGCTTTTTTGGGCATGAACGTGAACAGAGTTGTTTGAGTAATTATCAGCTATCAGCTATCAGCTATCAGCTATCAGCTATCAGGTATTAGCTATCAGCTATCAGTGATCAGCTTATGGGTTAGGTCACAGCGTCGAACCCTGGGGAGCATGTCAATTTTGTTAATCCCTGTTCAGATCCCCCGTTTCCCTTAATAAGGGGGACTTTTAAATCTAATTCCCCCCTTTTTTAAGGGGGGCTAGGGGGGATCTATGTACCTAATTACAAAGGTGACATGCTCCCAGAAGCCTGTTCCACGCTACTTGAGGTGCCAAAGGCCAACGGCTGACCGCTGACCGCTGACCGCTGACCACTGACCGCTGAATTCTTACTCAATAATTAACTTCTTAATAAATTTCTTGACTTTGGTTACTGGAGATTTTTTAAGTTGTATTTTTTCTCCTGGTCGAGCCTTAAATAATGTAGAATGGTCGCCACTATTAGAAAGCTCTTCAGCTGGTCTGCCATTGCTGTAGTAGTAAAGTGCCAAGGATTTCCGAGTCCGTCCTTCTGGACAAGTTAATGGCTCAGGATGTCCGTGATAGGAAAAATCGGTAGTATTAAATATGACACATCGGTTGAAGACGGGGAGAATTTTTTTCTGAGACTTTGTCATCTCTTTATCCCACATTTCAAAATAACCACCATAGTCTTCTTGCCAATCTTTGTTGAGATAGATCAGAAGATTTAAGCGGCGGTCAAGGCGCAATTTTGTATGGCGATTGAAATCAGCATGGATTTTTAAGTAACCACCTTTTTCGATCTGATGTAAGCCACCACCAACAAAATGAGGATCAGGGATTATTCCATCAATGCCAGTTAAGGTTTCTAAAAAGTTAAGGAAAGTTGATGAATTGAGCTGATACAGAAAAAATCGGGTGTACTCTCCCATTTGTATTTCCGATTTTGAGGCCAGTTTTTTTTCTGGTGCAGCATCAAACTTTTGCCAATCAATTGCATCAGCTTTAGGAAACTCATTCAGAATCTTATCTAGGACATCTTCTGGAAAAAAGTTATCCATGATAATGTGTGGAAATGGCTCAGACTGGGCGTATATTTCACAATTATCATTCGCAAATTTAGTTAATTTTTCTGGCTCTAGGCAATAGTTTAATTTGGAATACATTTTATCATCCATTAGTTTTTTTAATTAATTTTAGTTTTATTAAATAATAGCAATCCTAAATAGATTGTAATAATTTTTGTTACCTGTTCCCTGTGCCCTGTTCCCTGTTTTAAAAAAGTCCACTGATGGGATATCCAAAACCCAACATATATCGAGCCCAAATCACCCACATCAGTAATGTCAACAGTAGTGCAGTAGCCCAGAGGTCTTGCTTAATAAAGGAAAGCCCTTCACGACAGAGACCATAAGTTATTACTAGATAAGGGAGAATGTCATTGAAAGCAATCACGACTACTGCTCCGAGTGCTCCATTTCCCAACTTTTCCATCAGATAAAATCCTAGGGGTATGCCAATACAAACCTTAAGACTCTTGACCAATTGACTGTAAGCGTTATAGTTTGGCTTGCCAAGAGCCATCAGGGCTTGCTGAACGGTATCAATTAATAATGCAGGCCAGATGCCTAGGGTCAGGATTGGTAACATCCAAGCCGCCTCATAAAACCTCTCATCATATAAGATAAAAATCGCAACATCTCCAAAAGCAGTACTGACTGTCAACATCAATGCTGCAACCACTAGGATAAGTTGCCGATTGTACCAAATCTTGATCCGAAAGGTTTCCCGAGGCAAATCAGCCAGCTGAGAAAACGTTGGCAAAAGCACCTTGGAACTAATTGCCGAGATTACCTGGGAAGGTAGGTACGCTAAATTAAAGGCAACACCATAAATTCCCAATAGCTCAAATGAAAACAATTTGCCTAGAATTAGTCGGTCGGCTTGGGTCGCGAGAAAGGTAAGGGCCGTTGAAATAAATATCCATTTCCCGAAGGAAAAAATGCTGTTAGCTGCCTCTTTCTCCCAGGTAAAGCGGTTTGATTTTCCAGGAATTAACCAATGACTCATTACCATTTTGACCAATGCCGTCAGCACATTTCCAATAGCAAGAGCCCAGATTGTCCGATTGACAAAAGCCCAAGTGACCATCAAGATCAGGCCGGACAATTGCCCCACCAGCTCAAACATCATGATCTTGCCAAATGCCATCTGGCGGTTGAGGCTCCACACAGCAGTGGAGTTGAATCCCTCAATCAGTGGAATCACACCAATTACTGGCATCAGCCATAACAGCTGCGGGTTATTATAGAAGTGGGCAACTGGCCAAGTAATTATAAGACAAGCCACCCACAGCAAAAGGCCCCGCAAAACCTGAATAGTCCAGATAGTATTCAGAAAAACTGGGTCATCCCCACGTTTATTCTGGATGATGCTTGCACCAATACCGACATCGGAGAATAACCGTAAGCCAATGATGAAAACGTTGGCTAGAGCCATTAAGCCGAAAAACTCTGGTGCAAGCAGGCGGGTCAGAACAAGATTACTTGCCAGTCTCAGAAACTGACTTGTTCCATAACCAGCTACTGTCCAAATAGCCCCACGGAGGAGTTGTTTTTTAAGTGATGAGGACATGGTTAGATTTCCGAGTAGGTAGACGGGATGGGTGGGGTTGCAGACTTAAAGGCATCAGATAATTTAGTTAGTTTTAAAGATTGGCTCTACAGCTGATATCTGAGCATGTTGTGTAATGTAGGTTTTAAGTTACAGCTAGGTAGATAATAGTTGTTGAGCACCAGATGAATACTCGCGAACGGTCTTTTGCCAGAAACGGGCTGGCTCTTGAGATGAGAAATAACGACTAATATAGTCGTGAGCATTGCGTGAAATATTGTCACGAAGTTCTGCATGCTCTAGTTCCAAAAGACATCGTGCTGCCGCCTCAGGAGTCTCGGCAGCCATAGCAGTCTTACGGTGTTCCATGCAGAAATTTGCCCCACGGGCAGTCTTGCCCACTACCACAATTCCTGCTGCCATGGATTCTTGGGGAGGAAGGGCACAACCCTCAACCTCTGCAGATGCCAGGAAGACTTGTGGTCGTCTAAACTGCTTTGCTAGTTCGTGAAAGGGAAGTCCATCCACACGCTCAAATCTCCAGTATGTACCACCTAACTTTTGATACCATTCCTCAGTCTCGGTGATGAACTCAGGACCTTTTCTGGGAAAGGCGAAGACCAAACCTGCTTCTCTTTCTGCTTGAGGAATAAATGGAAATGCCTTGTTGTCAACTACATTGGGAACGATCTCAATGTCTTTGCCAGGATAAGTGGCTTCGCATATTTCCTTCATGAAGGGAGAGTCTGTCCAAAGAGCCACACGGCTATCTCGATAGTCAAAATCCGCTTTAACCAAAATTGGAACCTGGAGATAAGCGATCGCTGGTCCTTTGACATCATTGATCAATAGTGTGAGCCAATCAGGAATAATGCATACATCATCGGGACGACGATCTGCCCAACGGATAAAGGGTAGATCGTGAATCCCCCAAGTATTACCAAAGGTGTTACGACCAGTCATGGTGGCAATTACTGCATCAGCCCCAGATTCCCGAGCTGCCAAGCAGTGACGCATGATATTCAGGTCTCCGCCGTTTACTTCGGATTTATAAAGCCACCTACGCCTGACCCAACTCTGAATTGGCTTTAGCTTAGGACGGCGAAGGACACGGTATATTCCCTGCCAAGTGGTGCTTGTTGAAAAGTCTGAAAGCAAAAATACAAAACGCATCAGCTAACTGTTACAAATAAGGGAAATTATTCAAAATGGGGCGTTGCTAATTACAGGTATGATTTTGCCCCCCAACCCCCAATTCTGGGGGAGAAAGATAATTTCAAGTCCCCCAATTTTGGGGGACCCACGGGGGCGTTACTGAAACAAGACAAATAAATTCATACTTCAATTCAGCAACGCCGAAAATGCTCATCTGTTGCCCCGATTCACAATTTGATTCACAATTTAAATACGTGAGAGCTTAGCACTCCTTGGTGGTGCCTCAATCGGAGCTTGCTTTGGAGGTAGTTCAGGATTAGACAAAAATAGGGCTGACAATTTCTTGGCTTCTGTTGCGACATCATGCCGCCTAGCCACCCGCTCCGCCCCAGCTTTACCCATTTCCTCCAGGGTTTCCACCGGGGAGTTTAAGGCTTCAGCCATTGCTGCGGTTAAAGCTTCAACAGAACCGGGTGGCACCAGCCAACCACAGCTGCCATCACCCACCAACTCCGGTATCCCAGCAACATAAGTAGTAATCACTGGACGACCCAGGGCTAAAGCTTCCATGAGCACGACTGGTAATCCTTCCGCAAAGCTGGGCAGTACGAGAGCCCGTGCTGCTAAAATTTGTTGCTGAACCTCAGTATTACTAGCCCAGCCAGTAATCTCAATGTGGTCTTGCAAACCCAACTGGGCAATAGTTGCTTCAATTTGCGTACGCAACGGTCCATCACCCACTAGTACCAACTTGAACTGCAAGCCCTCAGCGGCTAACTGATGGGCCGCTTCAATCAAGAGTAGATGTCCTTTTTGTTCACTGAGGCGA
>NZ_JAAHGN010000238.1:0-8270 GCF_010672485.1 Moorena sp. SIO2C4
ACCTTCAACCCAATAACCTTCAACCCAATAACCTTCAACCCAATAACCTTCAACCCAATAACCTTCAACCCAATAACCTTCAACCCAATAACCTTCAACCCAATAACCTTCAACCCAATAACCTTCAACCCAATAACCTTCAGAGCCGACGTATACAACCTTATCGAGGTCTATTAACCTGGGCATTGAAGCACCGGATTACCACGATGTTGATAGCTGTAGCTTTTTTCATCGGTAGCTTGCAGCTTGTACAGTTTATTCCCAAGGGTTTGTTTAGTAATGAGGATACTGGAGTCAGTACGGTATTGATTGACCTGCCACCGGGGTCTGAGCTGAGTGAAACCATAGATGTGGTTCAAGAAACAAATCAGTTGTTGCAGTCAAACCCAGCTATAGAAAATGTTCTGGCCAGGGCTGGAAATGATGGTGTAAATTCTGGTATTGTATACGCCAAACTCTTACCCAAAGACCAACGGGAAATATCTCAGCAAGAATTTGAGCAGCAGATGCGTGAGGGTTTCCAGAAAATACCTGGCGCGAGGGTTAGTTTCCGTAGTCAAGGGGCTGGAGGCTCTAGCAAGGATTTATCAATTGTTCTCAAGAGTGAGAATGGTGAACTGCTTTCCCAAACCGCCCAAACTCTAGAACAACAGATGCGCCAAAGTCCTGGTTTAGTGGAAGTCACCTCTAGTGAAAGTCTAGTTAAACCAGAAATTGTGATTGTACCTAATCCTGCCCGTGCTGCAGATTTAGGAGTATCTGTTCAAGCGATCGCACGCACAGCCTCTTTAGCCTTAATTGGAGACCTTGAGTCAAATCTGGCTAAATTTGACTTACCTGACCGACAAATTCCGATTCGTGTCCAACTCGACCCAGAATCGAGGGATGACATCGAAACCCTCAAAAATCTGCGGGTTCCCAGTCGAAATGGAACCTTAGTCCCCATCGCTGCTGTAGCCGATATCCGTTTAGGGAGTGGACCGGCCCAGATTGACCGCTTTAATCGTGCTCGTCAGGTGTCTTTGGGAGCTAACTTGCAAGGGATTTCCCTAGGAGATGGGATCGCAAAAGTCCAATCCCTACCTGCTATGAATCCCCTACCCCCTGGAGTTTCCGAGGAACCCTCTGGGGATGCCAAGATTATGCAAGACATCTTCGGTGGCTTTTTAAGCGCTTTAGCGCTATCAGTGTTGTGCATTTATGCCATTCTGGTACTGTTGTATAACAGTTTTCTCTATCCCTTTGGAATTTTGGTGGCTTTACCCCTATCCATCGGTGGTGCCTTAATGGGACTGTTGATTGGCCAGAAGGAATTGGCACTTTTTGCCCTAATCGGAATAGTATTACTGATGGGATTGGTGACCAAAAATGCCATTCTCTTGGTAGACTTTGCCTTAGCCAATCAGAAAGAAGGGACATCCCAGTTTAAAGCAGTCATTCAAGCTGGAGTCAGTCGCTTGCGACCGATTTTGATGACCTCGGTCTCCACCATTGCTGGCATGATTCCCATTGCCTTGGAATGGGGAGCCGATGGTGAAGTTCGTAGTCCGATGGCTCTTGCCGTGATAGGAGGATTTACCACTTCTACTCTGCTAACCTTGGTGGTGGTGCCGGTATTATTTACCTATGTCGATAACTTAGTTCGTTGGGCAAGAAAGACCCTCTTTGGAAGTAAAACTCAAGATTACCAAGACGATGTAGTAGAGGTTGATGTAGAGCCTGAGCAGTATTTGAGCAATGGTACTTCTATTGCTGCCAGTAATGGTAAGTTCTAGTCTCTCGACTAATGTCTAGGTAAGCTATCAGCTATCAGCTATCAGCCAAGGGCTGAATCCTTATGCCTAGGGTGAATAACAATTAACTATATAGCAACCGAAGTATAGTTTAGGACAGAGTATTTTGGTTGAAAGGGAGCAGGGACTAAGGCCGTAGGCCACGCGGGGCGCGTTCGGAGCAGGGAGCAGAAATATGTCTTAAGCTTTACTTCGACTGCTATACAAAGTTTATTGTTGGTATTTAATTATAATGATGCAGATGTCAATTACCTATTGATTGTATTAACCAAAACCCATCAATCCCTGCCCTGATAAGTTAGCCATAATATAGCGCTACGTGCAAGTCCGCAAGTCACAAGTCAGAAGTCAAAAGTTTACTACAAAAGGTTTTCAGCTTTTAGCAATGTCAAACACTTTAATGCGTAGTGCTATATCATGTCGGGATAATTACCCTTAATAAAAAACTCCCCCATCTCCCCATCTCCGCATCTCTCCCCACTTCCCAACCTCCCCACCCTCCCCTTGTTTTTTACAAATATGAGATGCACCCGGTTGGTGTAGTGATAGGGTGGATAGTATTCCCAGCAGTCTGATGATGGTAACATTTGAGGAAGGGGGGTGTTTGATCAACGGCGAAGACGGGAAGGACGCCAAGAAAGCAAGTAAACCCAAGAAAGCAAGTATAGCAGTCGCCAGGGCAGTTAGGACATGACAAAAGTCTCAAACCCTTTGTAAGCGCAAGAGTTTGACTTCTGACAAATGACTTCTGACAAATGACTTCTGCTATAAACCAGGGAGGCGGATTTTTGTAACCAATTAATATTACAATTAATATGACAATTCAGCAATTAAATAAATTAGCAAGCAACTGAATAATTATGATGTGTGACTACATAGGTTGATCAATTCAAAATTATGCAGTTAAATTACCTAATATAAAGAAATTAAATAGCGATTAAGTTAGGTAAGGGATTAAGTTAGGTAAGGGATTAAGTAGCGATTAAGTAAGTTATGATTAGTTTAGGTGATTGGTGTAAGTTATTGGTGTAGTGGGAGCATCGACTCGTGAAAGCTGTTGGGTGGCATAGTAACTGGTTGTGGAAACTTTTTTCTCTAGTTGGAGAAATTTATTTAGGTATAGCCATACTGTATCCCGTCCATGTCGCTAAGGCTGAATCTATTATACCAGCCACAGATGGTACGGGCACTAGTATTACAATTTATGGCAATGAGTTGACGGTTGACGGGGGTACAGTTTCCGGAGATAGCGCCAATTTATTCCATAGTTTTCAAGAATTTGGTCTGACGGCAGAACAGACAGTTACGTTTCTGTCTAATCCCCGAATTCGTAATATTTTGGGTCGGGTGATTGGGGGTAAGCCGTCAATTGTTGACGGGTTAATTCGAATAGCTGGAGGTAACTCAAACTTATTTTTAATGAATCCAGCGGGATGGGTGTTTGGTGCTAATGCTCGTCTGAATATCCCAGGTGATTTAACCGTAACAACAGCGAATCGGATTGGGTTTGGTGAAGACAATTGGTTCACTAGCTTTGGGTCAAATGACTATCAAACTTTAATCGGTAATCCCCAGACTTTGGCCTTTGACTCGACTCAACCAGGGAGTATTATTAATGCTGGGAATCTGGAACTACTAGAGGGTAATAACTTAAGCTTAATCGGCGGCAGTGTGATCAGTACTGGAAACGTAAGTGCTGCCAACGGAACGGTTACTCTGGCTGCTGTAGATGGTGCTAATTTAGTTAGGATTAGCCAACCAGGACACCTATTAAATATCGAAATTGAATTACCAACGGATGCTGATGGGGAGCAGCTACCATTTACACCTCAGGATTTACCAACCTTGTTGACCGACGGAGTTGAAGGGTTACAGACACCGATTGTGGTGAAGCCAGATGGTAAAGTACAGCTCGCGGATTCTGGTTTACCGATTGAGATGGGTGATGTGGTGGCTCGGGAGGTAAACGCTCAGACTGCTACACTATCAGCTGCTAATAATCTCACCTTAGTCGAAAGCCAGCTCTCTACCACTGGGGATTTGAATCTGTTGGCTGGCAATACAGTGCGATCGCATGATAGTCTAGCGCGCCCCTTTATTGCTGAAGCCCTCGGCAATTTATCCATCCAGGGCAATCAAGCCATAGAGATTTCAACCCCCAATCATCAAGCTAGTGGTTTATTCTCTGGTGGCAACATGGTACTGCGTTCCGCTAATCCAGTACAAGGCAGTAGTCGCTATCAAACAGGCGCTAGTTTTCGGATTGAGCAGTTAGATGGTAGTCCAGGGAATTGGATTAGTCCTGATGATTCCATCATTCTAGCAAATGGTGATGTCAGTCTAGGCAACTATCAAGGCGCTTCCTTACATATTTTAGCAGGGGGTAGTGTTACCTTAGGCGAGATTGCGATTAATCCTACTGATCAGCCTAACCCTAAGATTAGTCCAACCCACTCCGATCCCATCCTTGCTAATCTAGCCAATGTCACTCTATCTGACCAAAGTAATTTGGTGATTGATGGTGCTAATCAGGCGACCTTAGATATTAGAGCTGGGATTGATTGGACACAACAAGGAGGAGTGCCAGGAAACAATTCAGGTAATCTTGATTTTAGTAATAATTTTAGCAGTAATGCCACCAGTGCCGATATCAAAGTTAGCGATATTACCGTAGCTCGGGATGGATTGGTCTCGATAACCAATCAGTATTCGCCTAATACTGCATTAACCACTGGTGCAATTCAAGTTGACACTATTAAGACCGGTGGTTTAAGTAATAGTAATCCTAATACTAATTCCCCACAAATCCTGATTGACTCTCGCAGCACTATCGAAGTCACTAAGAATAATCGCTTAGATACTGCTAATAATACTGGTAGGGGAGGGGATATTACCCTAAATGCTGATGGCAATAGTCAATTATCCACCACTCAACCTACTATTCAAATTCCTAGTATTGATTCCTTTGGTGGGTCAGGGGCCGGTGATGTCACCGTAACTAGCAGAGGTGGTGATATCCAAATCAATAGTGGGGGTAGCGGTATCAATGCTGGATCGGAATCAGAAAATGGGGGAGCGATCGCAATCACAGCTACCAACGGTAACATTACTATCAAAAATCCCATCAACAGCCCCAGCACTCTAGTCATTGATACCGATGGTCAAGTCAGTCTCGGCAATCCGGAGCAACCCTTACAAGCCAGTAAGATTAAAGATGTTTTGATTACCGCTGGTGGGATTGAAGTGATTTCCCAGCTGATGGCTGAAAGCATCACTATCCAACCAAAAGACCCTAATACTACTTTGGGCATAGGGAAAGATGCTGGTGGCACCTTCCAAATCACCACAGCGGATTTGTTCAATAATCTCGCTCTAGGCACTTCCGGTACCTTAACAATTGGAAATCCTGAATTTACCGGTGATGTAAGAATCCGCAACTTTGACCTGAGTCAGGCCAATCTCAATGTTATTGTCAGAGGCGGGGATATTCACTTTCTCAGCAGTGACACCAATCCTGCTGTCCAACTGGCTAATAATCAGACAGCTCAATTTATCTCTGCTGGTACCATCTTTGATAATCTGGGGACTGAAGTAACCATTGATGGGGAACAAGGGGCAGTTTTATTCGATGCTGAAAATGGATTTAGCTACGCCGATGCTAATGGTATAGATGTTCAAGCTAAGAATATTGCTGCCGTTACCCGCAATAGTGGCGATATTATCCTTAACCTTCAAGACCCCAATGCTGTGATCACCTCCGTGGCTGGTGTGAATGGGATTAGCGCTGCTAAAAATGGCAGCATTCGTCTCGGACAAGATATACCTGGTACTATCACCATTGATCAACCCATCCGTGCTCAGGGTTCAGGGAGTATCTCCATTGGGCAATTCAATACTACTCAAATCAATCTCAACAGCACTGTGACATCTGGGAGTGGTAACATTAGCTTCCTCAAACCCCTCAATCTTGATCCGACTAGCCCTAACACTAGTGCTAACATCACTAGCACTAGCGGTAACATTACCTTTAATGATACCGTTGACGGTAATCAAGACCTGAGCGTTAATGCTGGCACTGGCACCATTCAGTTTAATGATGCAGTGGGAGGCACCATTCCCCTAGGAGATATTACCCTAACTGCTGATGAAATTAACTTTAACGACATAGTTCAAGGGAATGCCACCATTACATTACAACCGTTCAGCGCTGATCAAGCGATCGCAATTGGTGGCAATCACAGGAGCCAGACTGGTATTATAGCTCTAACTGCCCAAGAAATCAACTTCCTGCAAGATGGCTTTACTGCTATCACTATCGGTAATCCTAACAGTAGCGCTAACATTACCATTGCTGAAACTGGGGTCACCTTCCAAGACCCAGTAACCATTCAAGCCCCAGCCGGATCAGGTGCCATCATCGCCAATGGCACAATTCAAGGCATAGACGATGCTTCGATTACTCTAGAGGCCAATCAAAGTATTGCAGTTGAGAACATTATCACCAATGGCTCCGATATCAACCTTACCGCTAGGAATGGAGAGGTATTCACAGAAAACCTCAACACCTCTGGTATTAGTGGTGGTAATCTTGTTATCGATGCTTCCACTACCATTAAGACTGGCTTAATTAATACTAGCGGTAGTCTTGGTGATGGCGGAAATGTGATTATCGACCCGATTGGAGATGTGGAAGTCAGGGCGATTAATGCTCAAGGGGGAGAAAACGGTAGTGGTGGTGATGTTGATATTACCGCTGGTCGATTTTTCCGAGCTACCGATACCTTTAGCGGACGCAATCAGACCACAGCTAGTATTTCCACTAGGGGCGGAGTGGCAGGAGGGTCAGTCATCATCCGACATAATGGCGCAGCTAGTTCCATACCCTTTACTGTCGGGGATGCCAGCATCAATGGTACCGCTGGAGCCATTACCACTGGCACACAGAATTCTATTTTGCCAACGCAACGGTTTCTGGAGTCCTATACTCAGGGTAATTTTCCCAGTCAGATTCAACTGATTACTGAGCTGATTACTCAGTCATCTCCTAATACTAGTAATACTGAAGTAACCAATAGTGAGCCAGATTTACCTGAGTTACCACAGGAAATCCTCCCACCATTGATGATAGAAGAAACTGAAGCATTGTCCAAAGAAATGCTAGTCTATCAACTAGAGGATTATTTTACCAGTCAAGTTACCAGTCAAGTCACCAGTCAAGCCACCGGTCAAGCCAACGGTCAAGGGGAGTCATCTGTTGCTGAGATTAAAACAGCCAAAGACATTCAAACAGAACTCAAGGAAATTGAACAAGTTACCGATGCTAGACCAGCACTGATCTATGTCTTTTTTCGGAATTCTGGAAATTTACCAGGACGAGACGTTGTCTTAAAAACCGAATTCCTCAACATCAATCCTAATGTAATTGTAGAGCCCAAGCCTAATGCTCCGTTAGAACTGGTATTGGTAACTAGCCAAGGCAAAATGATCTACAAACGGATTGCTAATACCAGCCGGGAGCAAGTGTTAGCCTTAGCTCAATCATTCCGGGATAGTGTAGCATCTCCTAGAGCAGGGGTTTTTCGACCACAAGACCTAGCCAAATCCCAACAACTCTATCAATTACTGATTAAACCCCTCCAGAAGACATTAGATGAACAAAACATCAATAACTTGGTGTTTGTGATGGATAAAAGCTTGCAGTCTCTCCCTTTAGCCGCCCTCCATGATGGCGAAAGCTTTATTGTGGAAAAATACAGTGTTGGTTTAGTGCCTAGTTTGAGCTTGACCGATACCAACTATACCGATGTCAGAAAAGCCCCAGTGCTGGCTATGGGCACGGAAAAATTTCACCAGCATCGAGACTTACCCTATGTTCCCAAACTAATCGAGCATTTAGTCAATACCTGGTCAGCTAAAGCCCTAGAAAACGAAAACTTCACTATCGCTAATCTCCAGGATGAAATTAATCAGAAATCTTTTAATATCCTTCATTTAGGAACCCATGGTAAATTTCGGTCTAATGCTAATGATTCCTACATTCAGTTCGGTAAAAAACGATTAGGATTAGGAAAATTTGAAACTTTGGGATTAGAGCAACCACCGGTAAACTTATTAGTCTTAAGTGCTTGTGATACAGCCCTTGGCAATCAACAGTATGAATTAGGATTTGCTGGATTTGCCTATCAATCCAAAGTGCAATCGGTTTTAGCTAGTTTGTTAGCAGTGCCTCAAAATGGAACGTTTAAACTCCTGAAATCTTTTTATGACCATTTAAAAGTAGTCCCTATAAAAGCAGAAGCCTTAAGGTTAGCCCAAGTAGAGATGCTTAAGGATAATACTAACACTAATAATAATTTATCCCATCCTTACTATTGGGCATGGTTTACTATTGTGGGGAATCCTTGGTAATTTTAATAGGGAATAGGGAGTAGGAACCCACCACTAACCCCTCCAAGGAGGGGAACGGGAGTCGGGAGA
>NZ_JAAHGN010000239.1:0-8232 GCF_010672485.1 Moorena sp. SIO2C4
TGCGCCATCCAAACAGTCAGTTAGGTTTGAAGGTTTTTTAGTCCTTCTTTCCCCCAGCTCATACCCCTTATGTAATAAGGCTCTTAGCTGGAACGAGCCGCACTTCAATGAAGCTTTTACCTGAGAGTCTGACGTTTATGAACCGACTACAAAGGATTTATAGGTTAATTTTCCCAATCGTAGAGAGGTCGTGCCTCAGGGTTGCTCAGAATCTTTTCTCTCCTTTGCCGTACCGCTCAAGATGATGCGATTATATCACATTTTGGAGCTCCTAACCCCCACCTGAACGAGGTGAAAGAAGTTACCGTAAGACAGTTGAGCGATAGGCGCGACAGCCTGTGAGTCATAAGTTTAAGTTATATGAAATAAGGCGAGCCTGTCTAAGGTTTCGTCTCCGGGGAATGCGTCGCTCATTTTTTTTCAAATAAATATACTTAATTTATATGCTTATATGCTATCCAATGGTGTTTAAAGTCCTAACCTATAACCTTAGACATCTTAGCTTAATTTTCCAGTAACCGTCAAAATCCCACTCTTACCGCTAATCAGGTACTTCGCTCATGCTTAGCTGTCTCCAGCCATGGTAAGCTTCGACCAGTTGGCTTACAGAAGTCATTCCTTACCAACTCATTTTTGGGGATATTTTCAGTGTACAGTTAAGCCATTTCTTGAGCAAAGATAGATCAGTACCAGTGTATGGGCATCCTTTAACTCAATGACAGGTCATAATCTCAGATACATCAACAGGTTGTTAGGAGCACATTGTCTTTAAATGCAGGGAACTTTGAGTGAAATTGATATCCGTAGCATCCTGCAACTGATCGAGCTAGGTCAGCGAACCGGGGAACTCTTAGTCGAGGCATACAGCCCTCACCCTAGTAGCAAGGCTAGCAATAGTGGCAGCAATCGTTTTACCTCAGCTAGACTTTACCAGCAGCCAAAACTACCAAGTCCGCGTCCGTATTGGTTTGTATTCTTCCTGAATGGCCAGATTGCCTATGCTGCTGACAGCGATGGGAGCTTGACGCGCCTGCATGATTATCTACGCCGCTATAAAGCCAATGATGCTCTCGATAAATTGGAAAGTCTGTCGATTGCGGCTACCAATGCTCTAGAGTATGGTTACCTTTGGGCTTTGTTAGAAAAGCATGTGATCACACCAAACCAAGGGCGAAGCATCATTCAAAGCATGGTTAATGAAACCCTTTTTGATTTGCTGAGCCTTCACCATGGCTACTTTGTATTTGAAATTGGTCCGGCATTAGCACCGCAACTTACTACCTTAGAAATAGAACCATTGGTCAGAGAGATGATGAAGCAGGTGCAGGAGTGGAAGCAATTGTGCCCTCATATCCAATCTCCCCATCAGTGTCCAATGATTACTGCCCATGACCAGTTACAGGCTACACTGCCGGAAAAATCCTTTAGACTCATAAGCAGTTGGGTAGATGGCAAAACTTCTCTACGCCAGTTGTCCCGTTATCTCCATCGCGACCTAATCACCGTAGCTCGGGCTATTCATCCCTATGTACAACAGGGGTCAATCCAAATGGTGACCCCCAAAGAAGCAGATACGCCAGCCATTGAAGAGCAATGGGAGTTCAAGAAAGTTACACGATCTGTTGTCTGTGTTGATGATGATCTCGCAGTTGGAAAAGCTGTGGAATATACCCTAGAAGCCAAAGGTTATAAAGTCACAGCAATACAGAAGCCCCTAAAGGCTCTGAGTCAGGTTTTCCAACTCCAACCCGATCTCATCCTCTGTGACCTAGTAATGCCCGACCTAGATGGTTATGAGCTTTGTGGCATGTTACGCCAATCCACAGCATTTCGGCAAACCCCCATCATCATGCTCACAGGCAAAGATGGCTTTATTGATCGGGTCAGAGCGCGAATGGTAGGTGCAACTGACTACTTAACCAAGCCCTTCGGAGATCATGAGTTATTGATGCTTTTGGAGAAATACATTTGGTCGAGGTGATCTAGAACAATACCAAGGTAGTAATGCCCTGAGCAAAGAATTAGATCAAGGGGAGAATATTGCTCTGTCAGCCTTTGAGTTATTAATAGAGGCGTCTAACCTATCAGTTAATTAACCAACACTATCCTAATTAAACCCACTGGTCAAGCTAGGAGCTTCCACAAATTCAAGAAAAATATAGTCTTTCTTGCTATCACCACCGATAGATGAGGGATACTGTAATCATGATTTAATTTATAGACCCAAATCGGGCTGTGGTTTAATTTCACGACCTTTCCCGAGGGTCGAGCTAGGAGTTATGAGTAAAGTTTTAGTTGTAGAAGACAGCCTTGCTCAACGGCAGATGATCTCAGACCTCCTTAAAGGTAGTGGTTTGAAGGTGGATGTTGCCAGTGATGGTGTTGAGGCTTTAGAACATATTTTAGAGTCTTGTCCAGATGTAGTTGTCTTGGATATAGTGATGCCACGCATGAATGGCTATGAGGTCTGTCGGCGTCTTAAGGCTGACCCCAAAACTCAGAATGTGCCAGTGGTGATGTGTTCTTCAAAAGGTGAAGAATTTGACCGCTATTGGGGCATGAGGCAAGGTGCAGATGCATACATTGCGAAGCCTTTTCAGCCAACGGAGTTGATTGGAACAGTTAGACAGCTACTCAGAAGATAAATATATTGGTATTTGACGGGAATGGTTGCTAATTCGGACTTTGTAACTGACTCGGCTCTTGAACAAGCCCCAGAATTGCAGGAATTGGAAAGTCCTGAAGGCGAACTATACCTGCGATTTTATCTGCCATCTGGTGATGAATTTGCTCTGCCGGCTACTGGTATCAAAGAGGTAATTGACCCCTCCCCTGAACAAATTACTCCTATTCCTAATGCTTCCCCTTTATTGTTGGGGACCTTCAATCGACGTGGACGGGTAATTTGGGTCTCAGATCTGGGTCAGTTTCTGGGGGATAAAACGGTTTTAAATACAGACCGTATAGAAATCCCTGTTATTGCTATTGAAGATCAAGACACTATGCTGGGGTTGGCAGTTCAACAAATTGTCTGTACAGACTGGCTGGATGTGGAAAAGTTACATATGCCTACCAATGTTGCCGATAGTATGACTCCTTTCTTACGCGGTGAGTGGTTGCTAGACATTGAGTCTAATCAGGTTCTGCGACTACTTGATCATGTGGCGATTATACGCTCAGCAAGGTGGGCAGCCTAAAAATAATTATTAAAAATTGAACATTAAAAATTAGTTGGATTAATTATTATTAAATATTAATTTTTAATGCTTCGGGAGGAGGTAAATGGCATCCAGTATAAATTACCCCCAGCTGTATGGGGAAGCCGAAAAAGCCTATATGCAGGGCAAATACCAAGAAGCGGCAACACTCGTTGATCGTTTGATTGAGGATTTCCCCAATGAACCCAGTGCGCTGCTACTGCGGGGTCATATTTACTGCTATGGTCTACAGCAGTACGATTTGGCTCGGCAACAGTATGAATCAGTACTCAATCTGACCTCTGAGCCGGATTTTGTTAATTATGCCAATAACGGTCTAGAGTACGCCCAGCAATCCACAAATGGTCATCAAGATCCTGGGTTATCACCTGATGATGTCAATACATCACAGGTGAAACTAGATGAGACTGAGGAGTTGAGTGCAGAACCCACAGAAGGAAATTGGCAAGACTTCGCTGATTTTAATGATATCAGTGAATTTGACCCGGAAAGCTTAAGTTTTGATAACACAGGGGTTGATGATTTTGCTTCAGAATCCACCTCACCCTTTAAGGAGTCTTTTCAAGATTCCACTAGTGATAGTGATGAAGGAGCCATAGAGTTACAGTCTGCTGATAATCTAGACCCTTTTAGTATGGTCAGTGACTTAGAAGAAGACAGTGAGGATTTAGAGAGTTGGGAAATTGGCTCTGATTTAGAACTCGATGTTAATGCTGTCAGTAGTCAGACTTGTTACAATGGCACAGAAGGACACTTTCCTGAACTCTCTCAAGAGGAGGGTCTACAAACATTTATGGTGTCTCCTGAGGAGAATTTAGACGAAGAGCTCTCTTATGGTTCAGAACAGTTAACTAGTGAATCTAGCACAGTTGAGTTTAACGTCCTGGCTGAAGAAGAATTAGAGTCTCTGGCAGATTACGAGTTTAGTGATCTCGAGGAGCAATCAAAGAATTCCTTTGTTGAAGCCGCAACCCTGTTAATGAATTCACCAGAGCTTGAGGGGAATTTTTCCCCGACTCCAAGTTCTGATCCTACCCCGACTACCGAAGAAAATTATTCCAGGACCGAGCAGTCTTTGGAAACAGAGAAACCAACTTCTGGGGATACTCAAGCCTATGCTGACAATCAAGAGGACTTAGAATATCTCAATCAGGCTCCTGACTCTACTGAACCCTATTTATCGGGAAACTATGGCTCGGATGAGCAACTTTTGGACTCAGCTTATGAACACAATGGGTTAAACTCTCCAAGCCCAGACCAAATTAATTTGGAATCCTTTGATGATGATTCTTGGACAATGGATGATGTAACGGAATCAGAAGAGGAAATCTTGTCAGGAATTGAAGCACATCAAGGGGTAAAAGAGGGTTTTTTAGATGAGTTTGACCTATTTGATGATGATTTAGATTCAATCCCTGATTTCTCTGTTGATGATCAGCAACCACTGTCCAATGAGAGTGATGACAATAGTGATTTTGATGTATTAAGCACTACTGGCTCAACACTGGGAAGTACTGGGTCAATGGAGATGAACACCAGTGGTGTTAGTGCTGTACCCAGTCATGATTATCCGTCAGCCACTGGGAATGAGGAGCTATTTAGCCTTAGTAGTGCCACCGAGCCAATCCCTATTTATAATCCCACTAAAGACATTGACAAAGAGCTGGTTGTTAGTATTGACCAAGGTCGACTAGCTCCCATAGAAAACGCTCCTGTCAACCAGAAGAATTGGATGACTGCCTTGATTACTGGCGCGGTCTCAATGGTGGTGGTAGCGGGGGTGAGTGCTGGAGCACAATACATGGTTAGAGATAATCCATCCTTCAAAAACCACGTGCGAAATACTAGTATTATGATGACCCTAGCCGCTGGTGTTGCCAGTTTTGGTACTACTCTGGCTGTGGGAAATATTACAGCTAGGCAGATTAGACGTAGTACCGAAAACCTGAAAACCCAGTTTGAAGGAGTCTCTCAGGGTAATCTCAATGCCCATGCTACGATCTATTCCCAGGACGAATTGGGTCAGTTAGCCCATAGTTTCAACCAAATGGCTAGAGTCATCTTGACAACGATGACGGAAGCACAACGAAAGGCAGAAGAGCAAGAACAGGCAAAAGAAGACCTCCAACGCCAGGTAATTCGATTGCTTGATGATGTGGAAGGGGCAGCACGGGGGGATTTAACGGTACAAGCAGAGGTAACTGCGGATGTGTTGGGGGCAGTTGCTGATTCCTTCAACCTGACCATTCAAAACCTACGGGAAATTGTACAACAAGTCAAGCAGGCAGTCCGTCAGGTGACCAAATGTTCCACCGATAGTGAGTCCTTTGCCCGTAGCTTGTCTTCTGATGCTTTACGGCAAGCTGAGGAACTGGCGGTGACCCTGAACTCTGTACAGGTGATGACCGATGCTATTCAGCGGGTGGCAGAGAGTGCAAGAGAAGCTGAGGAAGTTGCCCGCTCAGCCTCGGCTACTGCTCTCAAAGGTGGTGAGGCTGTGGAGCGCACTGTGGCAGGAATTTTGCAAATTCGTGAGACTGTAGCAGAAACGACTCGTAAAGTCAAGCGTTTGGCAGAATCTTCCCAGGAAATTTCTAAAATTGTTACATCGATTTCTACCATTGCCTCCCGAACGAATTTGTTAGCACTCAATGCTAGTATTGAGGCGGCAAGAGCTGGAGAAGCTGGTCGAGGCTTTGCTGTTGTTGCGGATGAGGTACGACAGCTCGCTGATAAGTCAGCCAAGGCACTCAAGGATATTGAACATATTGTCTTGCAAATCCAGAGTGAAACCGGTTCAGTTATGACAGCTATGGAAGAAGGCACCCAACAGGTGATTGAAGGTACTAAACGAGCAGAACAAGCCAAGCGATCGCTAGAAGATATTGTGCAAGTGGCAAACCGGATCGATGCTTTAGTACGTGCCATCACTGCGGATACTATCGAGCAAACTGAAACATCCCGTGCTGTTGCCCAAGTGATGCAATCCGTTGAGTTAACTGCTCAAGAAACCTCCCAAGAAGCCCAAAGGGTTTCTGGAGCTTTGCAAAACTTGGTGGGTGTGGCGGGAGAGTTGCGGACATTTGTTGAGCGTTTCCGTGTGGAAGCGAATGATGGGAAATGATCGACTAATGGCTAAAACTACCAGCCTCGGGTTATGGAGTCAGCGTTTACTGGCGGCGATTTTCTTAGCTGGGCAAGTGATACTTCATCTACTGACTGGGAAGATTCACCGCCGCAATACTATCGAGCAAATGGTAACCGTTGGACCAGAGTCTCTGATAATTGCTTTGCTCACTGCTACTGTAATCGGTATGGTGTTTACCATTCAGGTAACACGAGAGTTCATTAATTTTGGTGCCACGAATGCCATTGGGGGAGTCTTGGCTCTAGCTTTGGCTAGGGAATTGGCTCCGGTGTTGACTGCTGTGGTTTTGGCAGGACGAGTTGGTTCGGCATTTGCTGCAGAAATTGGTACGATGCGCGTTTCAGAGCAAATTGATGCTTTGTATATGCTCAAGACTGACCCGATTGATTACTTAGTGATTCCTCGGGTTATTGCTTGTTGTCTGATGCTGCCAGTGTTGACCATTCTCGCAATTGTGACTGGTATGGTAGGAGGAGTGGTACTGGCTCAAAATCTTTATGGTATTCCCCAGTCTGTGTTTCTTGATTCCGCTCGTAACTTCCTAGGAATTTGGGACTTGTTCTCTGCTGCTATTAAATCTTTAGTGTTTGGGCTGTTGATTGCTGTGATTGGTTGTAGCTGGGGGTTAACCACTACAGGAGGGGCTAAGGGTGTGGGTCAATCTACCACCACTGCTGTGGTTACTGCTTTGCTAGCAATTTTTATTAGCAACTTTTTATTATCATGGTTGATGTTCCAAGGGATGGGTAGTGCGGTGATCAGCTGAATAGCTTGTTGATCGTTCATTGTTAATTGCCCAAAAGCAATCCGTTAACAGACACTCACAAACCAGTAATCTTCCCTCAAGGTCTGTAGCTGTTCAAAATTCCCTAAAACCTGACCTGATCAGGATTAATCGACAGATCAGTTAATTTAGAATAGATCAATCGCACTTTGTGTAGCGGTCGATTCCTTTTCCTTTCGGAAACTTCCAAGAGCTCCACTTAACCCTATTGTCCACACTGTTCAGTTTTACAACTTCACTAATGTCCCAGTCGTATTTTGATACCGAAAGCAAAACTCACAAGTCGTTTGAATTACCTGGTGCTAGACCCCAATACAATCCTGACCGCCCAGGACAAGTGGAGCATATTTTCCTGGATTTAACTCTGGATATCCCCCTCCAAAGGGTTAGCGGTACCTGCACCATCACCCTCAAACCAATACGCAATGGCATTAAACAGCTAGTACTTGATGCGGTCAACTTGACTATCGCCTCAGTGCAGGTTGACCAAATCCCCCAGCCCTTTGACTATGACGGGGAACAACTACAGATCCACCTACTTAACCCCGCTGTTGTTGGAAAAGCGATTAAGATTGCGATCGCATACAGTGTAGACAACCCCCAGCGGGGTATTTACTTCATTCATCCAAACCAGCACTACCCCAACAAACCTACCCAAGTTTGGACCCAAGGAGAAGATGAAGACTCTCGCTTCTGGTTCCCTTGTTTCGATTATCCTGGTCAACTTGCTACCTCCGAAATCCGCGTTAGATTGCCAAAACCCCTGATTGCTATCTCCAACGGGGAACTAATTGCTACAGAAGAAGACGGCAATGAAACGATATACCACTGGCGGCAGCAAGAAGTTCATCCCACTTACCTGATGACTCTAGCCGTAGGGGACTTTGCGGAAATTCGGGATGAATGGCAGGGCAAACCAGTAAACTACTACGTGGAGAAGGGGCGAGAGGAGGATGCTCGCCGCAGCATGGGCAAAACTCCTGGAATGATAGAGTTCTTGAGTGAAACCTTTGCCTATCCCTACCCCTATCCGAAATACGCCCAAGTCTGTGTAGATGACTTCATCTTTGGTGGTATGGAAA
>NZ_JAAHGN010000024.1:0-27009 GCF_010672485.1 Moorena sp. SIO2C4
CGGTTAATGAAAATAGCGCATTAGTCGATAAGCTGTTCAAAAGCCTCACCAAAAAACTGATGCGTACTCAGATTGTGGAAGAAGGGGTGCGCGTGGATGGTCGCAAGCTAGACCAAGTGCGTCCTGTCTCTTGTCAAACCAGTCTATTACCTCAGCGAGTTCATGGTAGCGCTTTGTTCAACCGAGGACTAACCCAAGTCCTATCCACGGTTACCTTGGGAACACCTGGAGATGCCCAAACTCTAGATGACCTTAACCCAGAAGATGAGAAGCGCTATCTGCACCACTACAATTTCCCACCCTTTTCTGTAGGGGAAGTCAAGCCATTGCGATCGCCCGGACGGCGTGAAATTGGTCACGGAGCCTTAGCCGAACGAGCATTAGTCCCCGTGTTGCCCCCTCAACACGAGTTTCCCTATGTGATCCGGGTAGTATCGGAAGTGCTCTCCTCCAATGGTTCCACCTCCATGGGCTCGGTTTGTGGTTCAACACTGGCCTTGATGGATTCAGGTGTACCGATTACCAAACCGGTTAGTGGTGCAGCCATGGGTTTGATCAAAGAAGGAGATGAAGTCCGCATTCTCACCGATATTCAAGGTATTGAAGACTTTTTGGGTGACATGGACTTCAAAGTCGCCGGTACCGATACTGGCATCACGGCTTTGCAAATGGACATGAAAATCACTGGTCTGTCCATGGATACCATAGCCCAGGCCATTGAGCAAGCCAAACCAGCCAGACTGCATATCCTAGAAAAGATGCTGGCGGTGATTGACACACCCTCCACAGACATGTCACCCTTTGCTCCTCGCCTCTTAACCATGAAGATCGATCCGGAGTTCATCGGTACAGTCATTGGTCCAGGGGGTAAGACAATTAAAGGAATTACCGAGCAAACTGGGGCAAAAATCGATATTGAAGATGACGGTACAGTTACCGTATCTGCTATGGATGGGGACAGAGCCACCAAAGCTATCAATATCATCCAAGGCTTAACCCGCAAGCTGCATGAAGGGGATGTCTATGTTGGTCGTGTCACCCGGATTATTCCCATTGGTGCCTTTGTGGAAATACTTCCTGGCAAAGAAGGTATGATTCACATTTCCCAACTAGCTGACTACCGAGTTGGCAAAGTGGAAGATGAGTTAGCGGTAGGAGATGAGGTAGTTGTCAAAATACGGGAAATTGACAACAAGGGTCGTCTTAATTTAACCCGTTTGAACATTCATCCGGACGAAGCTGCCGCAGCACGGGAAGCAGCAGCGTTATAACCTAGCTAGGCTAGCTAGATAATGGTGAAGCGTCAGGAGCAGGGAAGCTTCTCAAGACTATAGAGAACAGATGTAGAAGCCTCTGGGGAGTTGGGGGAATAAATTGACCCTACTCTGATGATGCTTCCCTGAACTTACCCTAGGAGTATCCTGTGATCAGGTCAGTGACCAGCAAAAGTTAAACATTTCTGAGATAGCCGTAAGTAAAAGCTTTACACTAAATAATGCATTATGGTTTAGAGATGATTTAGTTAAGCTGTGCGGAAAATTGTTATAGCTGGTAACTGGAAAATGTACAAAACTCAAGCGGAAACCGCTGAGTTTTTAAAGGGATTTTTGCCTGAGGTGGAGCAAACTCCCATAGAACGGGAGGTTGTTCTGTGTGGTCCCTTCACCGACTTGGGTGTGATGTCTGAGCATGTACAAAATACTCGTGTACAGATCGGGGCTCAGAATATCCACTGGGAAAATGCTGGAGCCTACACTGGTGAAATTGCTGGTGGGATGCTCAAGGAAATTGGTGTGCGCTATGTCATTGTTGGTCATAGTGAACGGCGTCAATACTTCGGCGAAACTGATGAAACCGTTAATAAACGCCTTCACGCTGCTCAGCGTCACGGTTTGATTCCGATTCTGTGTGTTGGGGAAACGAAAGCACAACGGGATGCTGGTGAAACAGAAGACATTATTAGCAAGCAGTTGGAAAAAGACCTAGTCAACGTTGACCAGCAAAATTTAGTGATTGCTTACGAACCAATCTGGGCAATTGGTACTGGAGACACTTGTGATGCATCAGAAGCGAATCGAATCATTGGATTAATTCGCTCCAAGCTAAAGGAAGCTAATGTCCCAATTCAATATGGTGGCTCCGTCAAACCCAAGAATATTGATGAAATTATGGCTCAATCAGAAATTGATGGAGTACTGGTGGGCGGAGCAAGCTTAGAACCTGCGAGCTTTGCCAGAATAGTCAATTATCAGTAGTTGTGATTAGTCATGGGCTAATTGTTAATTGTTAATTGTTAATTGTTAATTGTTAGTTAGCTTATTATTAGTTAGTTAATTGGTTAATTGGTTGATTGCAATGGGCAATTTTCAATTAGCAATTAGCCATGATCTATAAGCGATGGATAAAGGAAAATTAACCATCCAGAACTATTCTTTTGAGTGGGGCAAACGAACCTATATCATGGGTATCTTGAACGTTACCCCCGATAGTTTTAGTGATGGCGGAGAGTATTTTACCCCAGAAGCTGCCTTAAGGCAAGCTCAGGCTCTAGTAGATGCTGGTGCTGATATTATCGATATTGGTGGTCAATCCACTCGACCTGGTGCCGAGCAAATTTCCCTACCCGAAGAACTGAAACGAGTTGTGCCTGTGGTAAAGGCAATGGGTTCAGTGCTGAAGATACCGATTTCTGTCGATACCACTAGAGCATCTGTGGCTAAGGCTGCGGTAGAAGCTGGTGCCGATATGGTCAATGATATTTCCGGTGGCACATTTGACCCAGACATGTTGCCACTTGTAGGGCAATTGGGGGTACCAATTGTCTTAATGCATATCCGAGGCACCCCGGTTTCCATGCAAAAATTAACTGATTATCAAGACTTAATTGGAGAAATCTATAGCTTTCTGGAGGAGCGGGTAACTGCGGCAACCGCAGCAGGAATTAAGCGATCGCATATTATTATTGACCCAGGCATTGGTTTTGCCAAAACCGCTGAGCAAAGTGTAGAGATTCTGCGGCAACTGCCTAGGTTTGATGCCCTCGGTCTACCGATGTTAATAGGAGTATCTCGCAAAAGCTTTATTAGACGCATCATCAATCAACCAGACCCCAAGGGTCGAATTTGGGGAACTGCTGCGGCTTGTTGTAGTGCCATTGCCGGTTCAGCAGACATCCTGCGGGTACACGATGTTGACCAGCTCCGTGATGTCTGCCGTGTTGCTGATGCGATTTGGCGTGTTTAAGTATTCAGCATTCAGCTATCAGCATTCAGTTATCAGCATTCAGCTTTTGAATAAAAGAGGTAAGCATTGGTTTAATCTCTGTTACGTTTGCTGACAGCTTACAGCTGACAGCTAAATGCTTTGATGGGCTTTTCCCGAGAGTTTCAATTCTCATTAATCTCGAACTATTAAATTCTCCCATTCGAGGTTTATTTTAAGCTGACCGCTGACCGCTGACCGCTGACCGCTGACCGCTGACCGCTGAATTATTACATTGTTATTGCCCTAATTACTCTCGCCCACAGATTCAGTTTGAAGCAAATCAGTCATGGCTTCGCTCAGTGCTTTTGGATCCATAAAGACGACTTTAGAATTGTTGCTTTCACTTAATTTTTCATTAGCTTCTACATAGCGTTGAGCAATCAGGAACTGTAGGACTTTCTGAGTATTAGCTTGCTCTTGAAGAGCTTTGGAGATCATTTGGATCGACTCCACTGTACCTTCAGCCTGTAAAATTTTGGCTTGTTTCTCACTCTTAGCAGCTCGTTCCTTCTCTAGGGCATCGATAATAGTCTGGGGTGGTTTAATCTCTTGCACCTCAACCCGCATCACCTTGACTCCCCAATCAGCAGAGGCATCATCTAATTGTTGCAATAAGTTCTGATTGATTCTGTCTCGGGAGGCATAAGTCTCGTCTAATTCCATCTGACCAATGGTAGAACGCAGAGTGGTCATGACTAAATTTTCAATCGCCTCATGAACATTATCTACAGCATAAAAAGCTTTGTACATATCTAAAATTTGCCAATACACGATCGCATCGACTTCTACCTGAACGTTATCTTTGGTGATTGCCTGCTGGGGTTCAATGTCCAAAATCTGCTCACGGGTACTCTCTTCTACGGCAATCTTGTCTATAAACGGAACTACATTGTAGTTAAGACCAGGGTCTAGTTTTTTACGATACTTACCAAAACGTTCTACTAGAGCTTCATTTCCCTCTTGGACAACTTTTGTCGTACCTACGGTGTAGCCAAAGGCTACTAAAATAATTGGGGCGAGTATGCTAAGAAGAATATCCATAGTGTTTTAGATCCTGTTAGAAGATTAATAAATTCACGCTTTGCTGCGGCTAGCATTTCCTAGAAATAACTTTATCAATAGAAGAGCACAAAATGTGTGTATAGATAACTTTCACTCTAGCCACCCCTGGGTTGAGTGTCAAAGCTGTTATCAACACTACGGGGAAGCTAACTTCTGTGGATGAGGGGTATTCCCCTCACCATTCCCCTAACCTATACTTAGAAACTGAGAACACAACAGAGGGAAGATCCGCAACAACTAAAAAAGTAGGTTATCAAAGTAGATTTAGTTTAAGCATTCAGCCGTGAGCCATTCGCGAACGCGAATGGCCTTGGCTCACGCTACTTGAGGTGCCGTCAGTGCTCAGTAGTCAGCTGATTTTATTCAAAAGCACCGATTGCGCTACGCGCACGCTGCGCCAACAGTAGCCTGGCCATTCCCGTAGCGTGGCCTTTGGCTGATAGCTGATACGCGACACGCTGATACGCGACACGCTGAATGCTTACAATTTCGTACTAGTCAGTTTTTTCAGCAGCAGATGGCTTGTCTTCTTCAGCCTTGTCCTGATTAACCAGCCATTCTGAGAGGGGGCGTGAGACAGCATACTGAAAGTCCACTGGCACTAACAGCACCTGCAACTGCTCAGATTTGGAATCCAGTGGTAGGACTTGAGCATATAGGAAACTGCGAGTAAAGTCCAAGTTGCCTAAGATCAGCTTCGGACTGTCCTGATTTTTCAGTTTCACTGTTATAGTTGCTGAGGGCTTGTCTAATCCATACTCTGGAAGTTGGTCAGGGCTAACCGTAAGAATGCGATCGCTTTTGCCCTGAGCCAGCAAGTTCAACAAAAAGGAAACAACCGCATCACTAGCTGTCGCCTCTTTGGGCTTTTTCATCCGCCAACCCGATTCTGGCTCACTGGCTCGCTCGAATACTAAGGTCTTGTCATCACTATTAACAGTAAACGATTGAATCTCGTCTTCAGTGAAATTAAATATCGGTTTTTTATTAATTTTAGCAGCTTCTCGCTTTTCAGAACCCTGAATTTCATAAATATATACACCTCCCCCCAGGAGGATGGCACAAATGACTAAAATCAGAGTTGTCCTTTGTAGTTTCATCAGTTTAAACTGCATCGATCTAAACACAGCTTAATACGTTATAGCGGTTCTCAATTGGGTGAGGTACACCTCCCTTGGGAGTAGGGAGTAGGGAGTAGGGAGTAGGGAACAGGGAACAGCGGATCTGGGAACAGCGGATCTGGGAACAGCGGATCTGGGAACAGCGGATCTGGGAACAGGGAAAAAATCTTGTGTAGTTCACAATTATGAGAAACGCTATAGCTAGATCTAGCTAAGTCTTTGGGAGATTGCTAAGTAGTCGGAGATCAATAAACGCGCTCTGTGTAAAGAATTATGAAAATTCCGATCCAAAAAACACTGGTATGGCTATTGGGTGGTTTAGGTATCTCAGGGGTAATCGCGCCAGCCTTGGGATTAGATACATCAATCTCAGAAGCTGGTATTAATGTCTATCGGTTACACCAACCTCCCTATAATTTAACCGGTCGCAAAATTGCCATTGGGCAAGTGGAAATTGGTAGACCTGGATTATTTGGTAAGGATAAGGCCGCTATCAAGAATCGGACAGTAACTCCTGCGGGAGTATTTTATCGCAACACCCCCGCAAAACCGAATACCCATGTTGATGAACATGCGGCTATGGTAGCAGCTGTGATGATTAGTCGAGACAAAGGGTTGCGGGGAGTAGCACCTGGGGCAAAACTCTACGCTTCAGCAGTTGGCTCCCTGTCTAGGAGTGGACAACCAGAAGAGTGCCTGTCGGCTCAGCATATTGCTCAGCAAAATGGCTCAGATGTACGGGCAATTAATTTTAGTTTTGGTGAATCCCTACAGCGGGACCCGAGGGAGGAAGCGGTGCTGGATGGCAATGCGCTGTTAACTCTATGTATCGATTGGTCAGCTAGGGTGCATGATGTCTTGTATGTGATTGCTGGCAACCAAGGTAAAGGGGGAATTCCTATCCCCACAGATAATTTTAATGGTATCAATGCAGCATACACAGCCAAGCGTCAGGGAGTTTTTAATAAGGTAGACTTTGCTAACTTGAGTGCTTTACCAGTTGGTATTGGTCGTCGTCTGATTCGGCAAGAAATTAATGTTGGTTCTCGCCGCTCGATTAATTTGGTAGCTCCTGGCAACAAGATATCGTTGTATGACCTCAAAGGTAAAGTGACTAAGGTCAGTGGTACCAGTTTTGCTGCTCCCCATATCACTGGTGTTGTAGCATTGCTACAGGAATTTGGTGATTCCGCTTTGCGCAAGCTGCGCTCAAGACAACAAAAACTATTCTTGATGCAGTCCCTCAGAGCGGAAACCCCCAATACCGGGCTGCATCGCTTGTGGATGAATTGGAGTACAGATTCCCGACGCCATGAAGTAATGAAGGCAGTGTTGCTTAATTCTGCTGACAAAATTCAAGATCTCGGTGATGGGATGCTACTAGGCATGAGCCGCACGATTCGGGCAAAGGATAATCACCACTGGTTAGAGTCTGATGCTTACCAAGACCCCAAAATTCCTCTGGATATGCAGATGGGGACAGGACATCTAAATGGGTTTCGAGCTTACCAGCAATTTAAACTCGGCCAATGGAGTCCCAGTGGCATTGGAGTGCCACCAGTGGGTTGGGATTACCGTACTGTGGAGAAATCATCTGATCGGGACTATGTGTTAACAAAACCCTTAGCAGAAGGAAGTTTTATCTCTTTAACTCTGGCTTGGGACCGTTTGGTAGAGTTAGAGGATGACAATAATAATGATGCTTATGATCTTGGGGAGAGTTTTAGCGATCGCGGTTTGAATAATCTTGACCTCTATTTAATGCCAGTCGGAGAAGAGGACATTACCAAAAGTGTCTGTGCTTCTATCAGTGAAGCGGATGCTGTGGAACATATTTTCTGCCAAGTCCCTGCTCAAGGTCGCTATAAAATTCGGGTTCAGTATCAACAACAGGTTAATCAGCCGTCTCAAGCTTATGCTTTAGCTTGGTGGACAGTTCCAGATCCCAAATGATAGGCAACAGAGGCAAGAGGGCTAAGCTGCTAGCTTTGAGCAAAAACTTGGCTCGAAAAATAAAAACTTGATTGGGGATTCATCCCATGGTGCCCTTACGGGTCAGATCTCAAGATTGAAGGCGCTAGAAGCTAAAGTTACAATCTAGCTAAAGTAGGAATGGTAGTTGATTCACAATAGAGTTGGAATGGAGGAAGAGTTTTACTACCGAGGAATAGATAAAATTCGTCAAGGAGACTTGAACGAAGCAATCGAGGAATTTGACAAAGCCTTAGAGATTAATCCGAACTTCGCCGAAGCCTACTATAAACGAGCTATGGCTCGCTTTGACTTAGGGGATCAACAAGGCGCGCTTGCCGATTATACTCAGGCTTTACAAATCAATTCTGAAAGTATTGAAGTTTATTTCGGGCGGGGTTTGGCTCGATTGGCACTGGGAGATGCCACTGGAGCAATAGAAGATGCCAATCAAATACTTAAGATTAATCCTAATCAGCCTGCAGCTTGTAAGCTTCAAGGTAGTGCCTACCGTAAGTTAGGAGATAATCAGGCTGCGATCGCATCATTTAAACAAGCAGCTCAGCTCTACCTAGACCAACAAGATAAATTAAATTGTCGTCGTTGTCTTGAGAGTATCAATCAAATTCAACAACAGCAAATACTAGCTTTAGGTCGAGCCCAGACTAACGATTTTTGCCATCAAGCAATAAATAAAGTTAACACAGGCAAGTACCGAGAAGCCTTAGAGGATTTCAACTGGCTCCTTGAGGTTGACCCCAAAAATGCCCAAGCTTATTGCTATCGAGGTATTGTTCACTGCAAACTCGGTGATTACAGGAGAGCCATTCAAGACCTTGGTCAAGCTATGGAACTAAATCCCCAAGATGCTCAGGTTCGTTACCATCGAGGATTAGTACGAATTGAATTGGGAGATTACCGGGGAGCTATTGATGACTTGACCAAGTTACTACAAAGTAATCCGGAAAATCGGGACGTCTTAATCCATCGGGGTAATGCCTATATCCAGATGGGAGACTATCGCCAAGCCATCGAAGATTATTCCCGAGTTATTACTCTTAAACCCAATGATGCTCAATCATATCGTTATCGGGCAACCGCTCGTGAAAAGTTTGAAGATCTACGGGGAGCATTTGAAGATTATCAACAAGCGGCAAACCTGTATTTCGATCAACAAGACTGGACTAATTATCGGAAACTGCTCGATAAACTCAAACAGCTACAGCCATTACAACTGACCGAGGGGTCGAGCAATCGAGAATCACAAGCACCATCAAATATCAAACCTAGTAGGGAGTTGCAACAAAGACTACTAAGACTGGTAGGAGGACAATCCGATATCGCCACACGCCTACTTGACTTGGCTAAGGGAAAATACCCAGGGATGCCAGAAAAATGGTATTGGGAGAAGGTGATCAAGGATTTAGAACGATAGCGCTATAATAATTGAAATATTGATAAAACTAGCGACAATTAATCATTCAGCTTATGCGCTACAGATGGTGCTACTTGAGGTGCTATCAGCTATCAGCTGTTGCGATTGCTTCAATGGCAGCTTCTAATGCGATCGCAATATGAGTCCAATGGGTTCCTCCCTGACAAAACACAATATAAGGCTCCTTTAAAGGGCCATCTGCAGAAAATTCTGAGGTACTCCCATCAATAAAAGTCCCCCCAGCCATCACTAACTGACTCTCATAACCCGGCATTGCGGCTGGGACAGGGTCGAGGTAGGAACCTATCGGAGAATGCCGTTGTATCGCTCGACAGAAAGCGATTAATTTTTCCGCTGAACCCAACTCAACTGCTTGAATTACATCCCGACGGGGTACCATCGGTGGGGGATTGACAGGATAACCAAGTTGTGCTATAGTATGAGCGATTAAATGACTCCCTTTGAGGGCTTCACCAACCATTTGGGGAGCTAGGAATAATCCTTGAAACAGCAATCGATTTTGATCAAAAGTTGCCCCACCTGAACTACCAATCCCTGGAGCAGTAAGACGACAGGTTGCGGCTTCAACTAAGTCAGCTTTTCCAGCTACATAGCCTCCAGCAGTAGCAATCGTTCCCCCAGGATTTTTAATCAAGGAACCCGCCATCAAATCTGCACCTACTGCTGTCGGTTCTTGCTCTTCTACAAATTCCCCGTAACAGTTATCGACAAAACAGATAGTATCAGGATTTTGTTGTTTGACAAGCTTGACAATTTTTTCTATTTCTGATATTGAAAGACTCTTTCGCCAAGAATACCCACAGGAACGCTGAATGAAAACCAGGCGGGTATTCTCTCCCACCGCTGTTGCCAAAGCTGACCAATCCAAACTTCCCTCACTAGTTAGGGACAACTGGCGGTAACGAATCCCAAATTCTAGTAGGGAACCTTGACCATCACCCCGTAAACCAATCACCTCTTCCAAGGTATCGTAAGGGGCACCGGCAATCGCTAGCATTTCATCACCAGGACGCAGTACCCCAAACAGGCAAGATGCGATCGCATGGGTTCCGGAAACAAATTGTACCCGTACAGCTGCAGATTCAGCTCCCATGACATCAGCAAACACCATGTCGAGAGTTTTGCGTCCTAAATCATCATGTCCATAGCCCGAAACACCAGCAAAGTGATGGACTCCTACACGATGTACTCGAAAAGAATCCAGTACCTTTTTGAGATTTTGCTTGACGGCGGTGTCAATACCATAAAAGATCGGAAATAGTGCTTTTTCTGCTGCTTGCAGCCGTTGAGAGCTGTTGATTCCCAAAATTCGCGCCTCGAAATTTTAGATCAAAATTTTAGATCAAAGAGAGCGGGTTATGACAATTTGTATCCTATTAGACTTACTGCATGACAATTGCTACTTCAGATAATCTTCGTTTAGATTGGGTCGTTATTACCTATATGGCCTTTATTCACCTAGCAGCCCTGTTTGCCTTACTTCCGAGCAACTTTAACTGGACAGCAGTGGGCTTAATGATCTTTTTCCACTGGGTGACAGGGGGCTTGGGGGTAACTCTGGGATGGCATCGCTTAGTGACCCACCGCAGTTTTCAGACACCCAAGTGGTTAGAATACTTCCTAGTTTTGTGTGGTACCATTTCCTGTCAAGGAGGAGTGATCGATTGGGTAGGACTACATCGCATCCATCATTTGCACTCTGACACCCAACCGGATCCCCATGACTCCCATCAAGGGTTTTGGTGGAGTCACATGGCTTGGATGTTGCATAAAATTCCTGCTGATGAGCAAATTTCTAAATTCACTAAAGATATTTCTGGAGATCGGGTTTATCAGTTTTTGGATAAGTATTTTGTGCTTGTTCAAGTGGTTCTAGGACTGTTGCTGTATGCCATGGGTGGCTGGCCATTTGTAGTGTGGGGGATTTTTGTGCGGCTAGTACTGGTGTTTCACTGTACCTGGTTTGTCAACAGTGCTACTCACAAATTTGGTTATCGCACCTATGAGTCTAATGATTGCTCAAAAAACTGCTGGTGGGTAGCCCTACTAACCTATGGCGAAGGCTGGCACAACAATCACCATGCTTATCAGTATTCTGCAAGGCATGGCATTAAATGGTGGGAAATTGACCTGACTTGGATGACGATTCAGTTCCTACAACAGCTGGGTTTAGCCAAAAACGTGAAACTGATTAGTCCTGAACAGACATAAGTTTCCCTAGGGTAGTACCTTGAGTGCTACCCTGCCAGTTGCCGAGCGGCTTCAGTTCTGAGGGCGGCTTAGTTGTAAAACCTCCTGAGCAGCAGAGTATACTCCGGTTTCCAAAGTGCAAGCACCATGGATTTATCCTGTCTACTTCAGGACTTATGACTCTAGCACTGAGGCTTAGGGAGTTTCTGGTAAAATTATAAAATATTAAAAATTCTTAGCTTTTGTTTACAAAAAACGTAAAGTCTGCCTTTATAATCGTATAAGTATTGTTACTAATCTCAAATTGTTCTTATCGAACGTTAACGGATACACCTTAGCAACAACTCCTTAGTGATGCCCCGGATACTGGTCATCGATGACGACCCCGCAATTTCAGAATTAGTCACCATCAATTTGGAGATGGCTGGCTACGATGTTAGTCAAGCAATGGATGGCATCAAGGGTCAGGCTCTAGCTCTGCAACTGCAGCCAGACCTGATTATGTTAGACTTGATGCTACCCAAGGTAGATGGTTTCACCGTCTGCCAACGGTTACGTCGGGATGAACGCACTTCCGATATTCCAGTATTGATGTTGACTGCCCTAGGTCAAACCCAAGACAAGGTAGAAGGCTTTAATGCTGGTGCCGATGATTATCTCACCAAACCCTTTGAACTCGAAGAAATGCTGGCGCGAGTGCGAGCATTACTACGGCGCACAGACCGAATTCCCCAAGCTGCTAAGCATACGGAAATACTGAACTATGGTCCTTTGACCCTAGTTCCAGAAAGGTTTGAGGCGATTTGGTTTGATAAAACCGTGAAACTGACCCATCTGGAGTTTGAACTACTGCACTGTTTACTGCAGCGCCATGGTCAAACTGTTTCTCCGAGCGAAATCCTTAAAGAAGTTTGGGGGTATGACCCTGACGATGATATCGAAACCATTCGAGTGCATATTCGTCACCTGAGAACCAAGCTAGAACCTGATCCCCGCCATCCTAAGTACATCAAAACCGTTTATGGAGCAGGTTATTGCTTAGAGTTACCCAATACAGAAAAGACCCTAGAAGTGACTTCGGCGACTGCCTAGGATGAAATTGGTAATGTCAGAGGTACTACAAATCTACCTTCTTAAGCTAGAGTGGAAAGCCCCCGCCCTTAAGCCGGGGGTAAGCTTTCTCACCGTTAGTCAGTTGGCTAATTCTGATCAAAAATTGATCAAGTTCTAGGGAGCCAAGGCATTGCCCCGCAACAAGCTACCAATTGTCTTCGCTGTAATCTTCATTTGGATAAGAGGATTAGCAGGTACAACGGTTTTATAGAGATAGCTATCGAAAGTCAGCCGCTGCACATCCTTGTCAGCACACATCTCTACAAAGGCTTCTCGGCTAGCATCGGAGTTATAGAAAACTCGTTGTAGAATATCTAGGACTTTGTAGGTCATGCCGTATTTCTTATCCCAGCGCTTCAGGTAAAGCTTGAGGTCACTCTCTGTGGGGATACGGCTACCGCCATTAGAGGTTTCCACAATGGTTTCAGCACACATGCGAGCTGATTTAGCCGCAAAGTAAATCCCTTCCCCAGAGGATTTAGTTACTGTTCCAGCAGTATCACCTACCAAAGCTACCCGACCAACTACACGTCTAGGTCTGGGATGCTCAGGAATCGGATGGGCTTCCACTTTGATAATTTTTCCACCCACAAGTTTTTTAGCCGCACGGGCGCGAATCCCTGCTTGTAGCTTTTTGATCAGGGATTGGTTGACCCTCATAGTGCCGGTGCCAACAGCAACGTGGTCGTATTTAGGGAAGACCCAGGCGTAGAAATCAGGAGAGACATCATTACCCACATACATTTCTGCCAGGTCTTGGTAGTAATTCATCATGTTCTCTGGCAAACTGATGCGCTCTTGGAAAGCGATCGCATAATTGTAATCCCCAGCATCAATTGCTTTGGCAACCCGGGAATTTGCCCCATCAGCTCCAATCACCACATCTACTTTCAAGGTTTTGTGGGTTCCCTTGACACTGCCATCAGAATGGTCAGAATAATAGATGGTATAGGGTTGAGAGTTACTGGTGGGAATATCGAGTTTATAAACGGTGCCATTAATTAAGTTAGCCCCCAACTCAGCCGCACGATTGCGCATGAACCCATCAAGCACCTCGCGACGGCACATCCCAATATATTCGTTTTCCTTTTCTATATGGATATCAACTTCAAGATCAGACGGTGAGATCATCTTCATGTTTCTCACTTGCCGGTCAATAATTTCTGGTGGCAGGTCAAACTCACTCACCATACATAGTGGAATCGCACCACCACAGGGCTTAGCATTGTCCAGCTTACGCTCAAACAAATAGGTTTCGATTCCTGCTTTAGCTAACGTCTCGGCAGCAGAAGAACCTGCTGGTCCCGAACCAACTACTGCAACCCTTAGTGCTGGCATGTTTTCTCCCATGGTTTTTTAAGCTACGGAATGCATACTATCATGGACTTTCCTGTGATCTGAAGCTTCCCTAATATTTGGGGTCAAGTTGCAATACACCTTAACAAAAGTTCGTCACATTACTTAACAATTACAGCGGTGATTGGTCATTTTCATCGTTACCGATTAATTGTTAAGATTAATTATTAATTATTAATTATTGTGTAATTTTTAGTAATTGTTATTGTTAATGGTTAATTCTTAATTAGACCGAGCTTAGACCTGTTGGGAAATAAGAGAAAATATCGATAGTGTAGGCAAATCGGTAAAGTAATACCAATTCCTCAAAGTAGGACTACAGATGCAGATGATCCGAGAGTCGAGTTTTGGAACTACTGAATTTAGCGTTGCAGTTTCTTCCGTGCCTGCTGACGTAGCTTCAGGGCATTCCGGTGGTTAGGTTCAATCTGGAGTGCCTTATTTAAAGAAGTGATTGCCTGATTAAAGCGTCCTAGTGTCATCTGAGCTTCCCCCTTAGTCATCCAAGCCTCTGCCAAATTTCGTTGAAGTGCGATCGCTTTCTCCAAAGCCGTAATCGCCTCAACAGAACGACCCAACTTTTGGAGGGTTATTCCCTGTGAAAGCCAAGCTTCCGTTAAATCTGGCTTGAGAGTAAGGGCTTGGTTATAGAGTCTAAGGGCTTCTACAGACCTTTGCTGTTGGTCAAAGGCTTGACCAAGGCTCCACACAGCTTCTGGATAGTTAGGTTTGAAATGTAAGGCATCATTACAAGCAACAATTGCCATCTCCGGCTTTTGGAGTTTATTCAGACTGTAGCATCTGCCCCAATAGGCTTCCGCAAAATCGGCTTTTTTAGCGATCGCTTGGTCGTATAGTTTGAGAGCTTCCTGGTACTGTCGAGATTTCCGCAACTGCTCAGCTTCCTCTAAAAATTGCTCTTCTGTAACCGTAGCCTCAGTCTTATAGTCAGTCTTATAGTCAGTCTTATAGTCAGTCTTATAGTCAGTCTTATAGTCAGTATTTTCACCAGTCGGTTGAGCAGATAGAAAAGTTTTCCACAGCAGCAAGCTGACCCCCAAGATAGTTATCGATACAGTAATTAACCCCAACTTCACCAATCGTTGCGGAATAGATACTGTTGTCAAGTTAGTTGCTGAACCTCTCGAATGTTCGGTGAGGTCAAGTTGAGGCGTAGTTCTACTTTGACTCCTGGTCATCATTGACGAGTGGACTGTAGTTTTTGGTAGGTTCCTAATGTCGGGAATTGGGAGTTCCATCCCAGACTGGCTTTCCCTGGTAATTTCCTGAGTAGGGATTTCTTCCTCAGCTTCAGACAACAGTTGCTGTGTTGGTAAACTAGCCAATACCTCTAGAGCGTCAGTTGCTGTCCGATAACGGTCACGGAAATCATAGCGCACCATAATGTCAAGAATATGGGCCAACTCTGGGCTAACCTGCTTTGCGTAGTGTTGCCAATCAATTTCACTAGTTATGGGATTTTCCTTCAAGTTTTTGGGATGAACCCCAGTTAATGCCTGGATACCAACCATCCCGACAGCATAGATATCACTGCTAAAGCGGGGCTTTCCTGCCAATTGCTCATGGGGCATATAGCCCTGGGTGCCTATAGAAACCGTTAAATGAGTTTCCCCGGTTTCAGGATTAATCTTTTGGCTACTGACTTGCTTAACAGCACCAAAGTCAATCAGCACGATTTTCTCGTCCCCTTGGCGGCGGATCAGGTTAGAGGGCTTAATATCCCGGTGGATAATCTGTTGTTGATGAACAAAGGCCAATACCTGTAGAATGTCTGTTAATAAAGCAATAACTCGCTCTTGTGAACACGGATCACCCTGGACAAGTTCTCGATTCAAAGGTTGTCCTTCAATCAATTCCTGAACCAGATAAAACTGCTGATCTTCCTCAAAATGTGCTAGTAGGCGAGGGATCTGGTCATGATTACCTAGCTGGTAGAGAAATCGAGCTTCTCTATCGAAAAGGCGTCTTGCCATTTGCAGCGTTGCCGTCTGTTCGGTTTGGGGCAAAAGATGTTTAACCACACATCGGGGTTGATTTGGCAAATGTATATCTTGTGCCAGGAAGGTTCGACCAAACCCACCAGATCCCAGTTGGTTGATAATTTTGTAGCGTCCGCCTACTAGGGCTTTTGCAGGTTTTGTCTGTGCAGATAAGCGGCTCATCGAGGGGTTAGTGATGACTACCTAATTATGATTCCAAATTCAGTAAATATACCATTGATTTGGATCCTAAAGCCAGTTATACCACAAAGAAAGTTAACATTACCAGTTGTTTAATTAACCCTCAACTCCCTCGTCTTGGTGCCCGTTCACGCTTAGCTTTTAAAAAGCGCAGGGTCCCACGGCAACATTAACTTTTTCCTTGACTATCGGACATTAAGAGACTTGTCCCTTAATCAGCTCAACTAACGATAAGTGACTCAAATGAGGGAGTAAGCTGTCACCCATTGAAATTGTGCATGGGGCTGATGGTCAGATGGTCAGATGGCGAGATAGTCAGAGGGTAGACCGGCTTTTGCAGAAGTGGCTCGGACTGAAATTTCAATAGAGCTCTGCGGAAAATACTCAATACCTCTGTGCAACTAGCTCTAAAAACGCGATCGCCAATTTCAATTACCAGTCAGTTTCTAGCTAAAAATAGGTACTTGAGCTAATTGATGTTAATAAATCAGCCTTTTAAAGAGGGTTATACTCATTGTTTATTTCGACAAAAAAAGTAATCAATTATTATAACGCCATTATATTGGGGGGATTAGTGCCCCAAATCTTAATCTCAATAACCCCAAATACAGCTAATTATCTGTTCATACTTCCTGGGATTCTTTATCGATGATGTTTTGACAAACATCATATCACCCATCAGCAACCAAGATGCGCTGCTCTACATAGATTTGAATTTGACCATAGCTGAACAAAATCCCATCAGAGTGCATAATACCCATAAGACCAGTATTAAACCAGCCTTAAAACCCCCTACCCCCTTTTAAAATTACCAATTCATCGAGTATGCTATGGCTATACCCTTTTGTCAGGATAGTAGCTTGGCCGCAAAACAAGCGGTTGCTTAGGTCTACTTTCTGAGATCTTCTTCCAGAAGTGGTACAAAAGCGTACAAAGTACGGCTGGCTATCGCCTTTTGGCTCTTAGCTCAGAGATTACCTCTGGGATGATTTATGTCAGTCGATAAAATCATTACCTTAAACCAGTATTTTTCGACCAAACTTTTATAAATTAATCCAAGACTACCAACCAGATAATGCCAACAAAATTTGGTCATTACTGACTTTTAACCTATGGTATAAATAATTTATTTCATGAATACATCTGTCTCAGTAGTTATCACCACCTTTAATAAAGCCCAGTACCTCGAACAATCAGTAAAGAGTGTACTAGCGCAAACATTTTCCCAGATTGAATGCATTATTGTCGATGATGGCTCTACCGATAATACCCGCCAAGTTGCTGATCAGTTAGTCCACTACCACCCAGAGATACAGTACTTTTATAAAGACAATGGAGGGGTATCGTCTGCTCGTAATTTTGGCGCTGATAAAGCCACTGGAGAATGGATTCAATTCTTAGATGCTGATGATTGGATTCATGAAGATAAAATCAGATTTCAATTGAGCTGTTTAGAGGGAACTGGTGATAATGTAGTATTTTACTCCGACTATGAACGGGTCTATGTTGATCAAAACGAAAACATTATTGAAACCAAGCCTCATGTTGTTGGTGCTCTCACCAAAGAACAGCTCATCGAACGACTGCTAATTTGTCCAGATTTTCTGGCAGATTCTCCTTTTCCCTTGTTACAGCAATCGATGCTGTTCAAGAAAAAACTCTTAGACCAGAGAAATTTTGATACTCGCCTGAAAGCCTGTGAGGATCGAGAATGGGTATTAGAACTTCTGCAACGGAACGTCAGATTCGTCCATACTCCAATCATCGGAGCCTATTATAGAAAACACCGCTTCAATCTCACCGATAATAGCTCACTGATGCGGGAGTCTTACATTAAGTATTTTGAAATTGTCTTGACAAATCACCAAAAATTAGTTAGCTTATGCCAGAAAAGTATTAAGTATTTGATAGAAAAAAGTTTTGAGGAAAAAGACCAGGAAAGTTTTACCAGATTAGCTAAATTAGTGGAATTACCAGTAGATCTGCTCAATGGCAAAATTAAAGTTAATCATCGTTGGTTATTAAATTTACTCTATTGGCTCAGAACGATGATACCAAACTTTTTACTATACGAAAGATACCGAGGTCCCCGTTCTCGTAAACTTTTATCCATCATTAGCCGTCGGTCTTAGCATAAACTGGGATAAAAGTCCCGTTCCGTAGAATCAGCCTCAGGATAAATCCTAGAGAGCATCCTGATTAAATTCCTGATTAAATTCCTCCTGTCAACAGCAGCAACACTGTTTGAAATAGTCCCACCATCACTCCTAAAATACCCCCTAAATTCACAATAGCTTGTAATTCACTTTTCACTAAAGTCTGAATCGTGATTTCCATATCTTTTGGAGAAGTAGCGTTTACCCGTTCAACAATCACCTCATCAATAGATAAAATCGGAATCACTTCAGTCATGATTTTTTCCAAATCCTCCTCCAGGTAGCGCTCTATAACCAAAGCGAGTTCCTTGCTAATCATTGTCAACGATGTAGTCATAATTGCTGAATCTCGGAGCCGATTAACAATTAAGGCAGACACTTTTTCCCAGTCAATAGATTGATTTAATCCTTGTATAAATTCAGCACCCCCCTCTTGAATATAAGCACGCACCGAATCCCGCATAGTTTTCCGTAGTTGTCTCACTGTTGACAAAGGCAGATTTTGCAATGAAACATTTTGCAACCATTCCCGCAAGCGATCGCGAGTTCCTAGAGCCACAATTAACTCTTCGATGCGAGCATTAGTCGCTTCTTTTTCGTCAAGGCAAAAGCTTCGCAGGCGGATCAAAGCATTGCGTATACCAAATAAATTTGCCACTACCCAGTATGTCCCACTGGACTTTTCCCGAAAGTCTTCATCAATGATTTGAATGTTGCGGTCAGTTAGGAAATCAATAACTGCCTGTCGCAAAATATCTGGGGGGAGTACTACTTTTAATATCCACTCAGAAAGCTTCCGAGCTTGTTCTTGATCCAGTCGAAACTCCAATAAAATCTGGTCAAAAACATGGTTAAGTTGGGCTTCTAGGAAATCCTTACGACGGGCTAAGACTTTTAGCATACGTGGCAACGATTCCCCGATCAAGTCTCGGAGAATCCCAGCAAGAATATGAGCTGTTTTCTGTTGCTTATCCGACCGGACTTGATCTAGCGCTAGGTTTAATAGCCACAAGATCGCTCCTTCCACACGTTCAGTATGGAGCAGACGCTTTGCCAAACGCTGTAACTCTGTTGGCGTCAGCAGAGAACCCATAATAGTGTCAGCAACTCGCCTAGCCAGCCGTTCCTGGTTGCGAGGAATTAAACCTGGTGTAAAAGGTAGCTGACGCTTACCGATGTAAATTGGTCTGTAGGGACGGAACAACATTTTGATGGCTAAATCATTGGTGAAATAGCCAATAATTCCCCCAGCTATGGGAGGAACAAACAACAATAATAGGTTAAACAGATCCAAAACAAAAATCGAGTTGTGTAGAACTTAAAAAGCAGGTAATAGGTAAGTTTAAAGTATGATATAAAAAGTCATAAGTTTACACTAGTTATAGCATTTATTAAATAGGTGAGGTACCACGCTCTGGGGGGTTTAGGGAGTATATAGTAGGGAGTAGGTAATAGGGAATAGAGAACTTCCGTTAAGGGAATAGGGAAAAAATCCTGTGTACCTCATTACTAGTAGAAACGCTATATATGGCTGCGGTTCCTTAACAATTATTAGGTTTGAGGATTAATTTAAAGATGCACCATCCCTCACCTTTATCATTATTGCTGCCTTTACACTTGCTATCTTCATCTTTTATACTTCAAGAATTTATTTAATGCCCAATCTCTATTGTAGGCTTTTTCCAAAAGTGACATCCTGCTACACTAAACCCGAACGGGATATAATACACATTGCCGTTGATGGCACTGTTCGTTTTCTTTTTCTTTAAACCATGACTGAAGTACCACCAGGCTCTCCTGAAAGTCACCCTCAAACCAATTCAGAACAGATAAATGCTGAAGATTTATTAACCTTACTGCGGCGCAAAGAACGCAACTGGGTGGAGTGGGGTCAAGCCTGTCAGCAGCTACAAAAAGCTGGCTACAGTTCTCAGGTAATTTTTGAAGAAACTGGGTTTGAGCCAATTCAACAGAATCAAGTGATGGTGGCATCTCAGGTTTACACAAGTTTGATTACAGTCGGGGTGTCCGATGAAGTGCGATCGCGTTTTGAGAGTACTGGTAGCGATTCCCTGTACGAGTTGCGGATTCTCACCCAAGAGGAACGAGCTGCTGCTGCTGAATTTCTCGTTGCTAGGAACTTGAACTCCGAAGGAGCCCATGAAGTTGCCAAAGCACTCAAGACCTTTTCCCGCAGAAGCCGTCCACCGGAGGGATTCACCAATCATCCTGGTGATGCTGTTGCCTATCAGTATTGGAAACTTGCCAAACAACACAATGATTTGCAAGAACGTTCTCGTTTGATTGCCCGAGGCTTGATGTTTGCTCATACTCAACAAGCCCGGCAACAAATCGAAGAATTACTCACAGGAGCGTTTGGTAGCACTCAGCGTCCAGCCCCCAGATTACCCATATACCGCCTCGAAGCTGAAGAAGATTTGCCCCGTTTGCTTCCGGTAGTGGGTGCCTTACCCCTGACAATAGCTGATCTCAACCAGGTTCCTAGAACTGACTATAAGGGCACTTTTAGTATAGTTAAGGGGCTTCGAGAGCAGATGTTCGCCGCAGTACCGGGCTGGCAGGTAGTTTTGAAGGCACAAGATCCAGTGGTGATTTTGTGTAACAGTAATCAGCTGCCTATTCAACAGAATAACAAACCTGAAGAGATTTTGCTTATTATTGACCGCTCACAGCAGCAGTGGGATGGGGACAGCTACTTTTTGGTTGAAGAATCAGGACAGTTAGAGATTAAGTGGTTTCCAGATTCTCCTGATATTAGTTTTTTGGGACGCCTCATCCTAGTATTACGACCGAAAAAAATTCTGGATGAAGCATTAAGTCAAGATGTCTGGCAAATTGATGAGTAATTAGTCATTAGTTATTAAGTTAGTTAATTTCTGTTTTGTTGACTCTTGACTCTTGGCTGTTGACTCTTAAAAATTACCCTCAACAAAACCCTTTTCATCAGGCTCAAGTAGTTCGATTAGCCAGTACTGCATAGAATGGATCGCCTAAAGTGATCCCAAGCTGTAGCAGAAAAGTAGGAAGCGGGGATGGTCGAGCAACAACCTCAGGCGAACTAAATCCAGGAATAGACTGGTAATAGGTTTTCACTAACTCCACTCGACTTGTCTCGGTCCCATCTCGCCAGGACTGAATCGCCTTTTGAAAAAACATTCGGTTAGAAAAGCTAATAATTGCCATTCCCCCTGGTTTTAAGACACGATGAATCTCAGCAAAAACTTTTTCAGGGTACTGAAGATACTGAACTGAAACAGCAATCAGCACAGCATCAAAGTCTTGGTCAGGCAATGGCAATTGCTGGTTTTGATTCAAGTCTTGGATAAAGTAGTGATTAAGTCTAGGATTTTTGACCAATTCTTCCAGATTCATCCCATGCCCCTCAACATGAGCAAACTCCATGTCTTCTGGTAAGTGAGAAACCCAACTGCTCATGAGATCGAGGATTCGCGTGTTGGGTTGTAGTCGTTCCCGGTAGAGGTTTACCAGCTGATCGATAAAGCCCTCATCGACATGAGTCACAAACCGTGGAAATGAATAGAACAGAGCATCATCGCTCTCATCCAATTTACTGCGTTGAAGGCGCTGGTAGCTCATTTTCTGATATGTTACGTATCTTACTCACGAATATTATAAAGATTTATGAAGTTTATGGTAAGTATTTCTGAATTTGGGTTATTGCAAGGAATATTTTGAGGCGGTTAGACAGGATTCTACAAAAAAAATAGGGAAGAGCATTAATATCTCTTCCCCATTGTTGATTTTTGTATTGATTTTGGTTGTCTTGGCTTCGGTTTTGGAGTGCTTTCCGACTTTGCTTAAGCTTCCGGCGCAGCATCTGAGTCTGTTTTTTCAGTTGTTTGCGCCGCGCAGAGCCTCCTTTTCCTTTCCAGTTACGTCCTTGTCGGCGGGGCGATTCCCACCGTTTTAGTCGTTGTGCCATCAATCTTGCCCCTTAGTTACAGTGGGCGGGGAGAGACTCGAACTCTCATGACCATAAGGCCGCCACATTTTGAGTGTGGTGCGTCTACCAATTTCGCCACCCGCCCGTTTGGGCATCTCCATTATTATAACTAATTAACCGCTGATTTAACAAGGACTGATAAGATTGAGAACTTGCCCAACGGTCAATTTCTCGCGCCCGTAGTACAGGTAAGGGATGGCTCAGTTGAGAGATCTGCAATTGTTGGAGTACTTGACCCAGCTCAGTATCACCAACACTATCGTAAGCCCTAGCTTGAGCAATAAACGCATCTAGGTTCAGTTGTGGTGCCAGAGTTGGCGAACCACCAGCCAGTTTCATCAATACAGACATGACCACTCTCGGATTTTGAGTAGCCAGTAAAGCAGCGCGATCGCAACTAAATTCCGCACATCTTAGCCACTCTAACATCTTCTCCTGTATGCTTTGAGCAATGAGCATCCCCCAATTGGGAATTAAACTAGCCGCTAATACCATGATATTGAGCGGTGTCAGGTACACCCCATGTTCACATTTGAGATGACCCAGTTCATGGGCAATAACCGCCTGAATTTCCTCTGGTGTCAGGAGATCAATTAAAGAGGTGTGCAAGACAATGAAAGGCTGTTTACCCCGCATAGCGAAGGTATAGGCATTGGGAGCGGGATTTTGCTGCACATAAAGCTGAGGCGGCTCTAAATCTAAAGTTGTGCAGGCATCTTCGAGTAGTTTATGAAGATGGGGCAGTTGATTTTCTCCCACCAAGACACTAGCAGCAATATTGTTCAGGTAAAAAAACTGTTCCGCCACAGGACCTAGTAAATTTCGCACCACCAAGTCTATCCCTGGCAACTGTTTCAGGGCTGTGGTTGCTTCCAAATCTAGGGGATGACGAAAATGATCTGCCTTCAGACCAAATAGTGATGTTTTAGTCATTAGCTGTTAGTCGTTAGTCATTAGTAATTACTTATTAGTCTAGGACTTCCCCAAAATCTATGGCTCAAGCCTAATCTATTGTAGGGGTACAAGCCTTGCACCCTAACTAGTTATAGCGCTACCTCTATATAGCTAATTCTATAGCGTCACTGCCTAAGTCTTCTAGTCCTTGGTTGTAGTCTTGAATTGACAGACTTTAAACTAACAATGCCCTAAACGCTAAACGACTTACCACAGCCACAGCTTTGATTGGCATTGGGGTTGGTGAATTGGAATCCACCACCAATCATAGCATCGCTGTAATCCAGTACCAGACCGTAGAGATAAAGCAGACTTTTTGGATCACAGATTATTTTGAAGCCATCGTAGTCAAAGATTTCATCATTCTCCCGAATGTTACTAGGTTCTTCAAAATCCATCATGTAAGACAGTCCTGAACAGCCTCCCTGGCGAACACCAACTCGCAGGTAAAGGTCTTTTCCTTGACTTTGTTGCAGGGCTAAAACGTGCTTTAGAGCTTTGTCTGTCAGTTGAATACCTTTTTGCTGTGACTCAGTTACTTGTGCCATTGCTTACTTTTGACTCCTAATTTTGCTTGGTCTTAAGTTGTTGTGGATTTTAAAGAAAGATAATTATCAGGCTCTAACCCAAGATTTAGCTTAGAGTGTCTCATCAAACTAGATGCTTCACAGCTTATAGCTGAATCAGCTCTGCCAGTTCACAGTTTTGTTGTTTATCGATAATTCTCTAATTTGCGTGAAATGGGAATTATCGGGGGTTTAGATTTTAATTGTAACGAGTCTTTAGGCTACCATGCATTAATCATTCTACGTTATGGTTTAACCTTCCACCGTGACTAAGATACTGGCTAATCTCTTCTTCACTAACTCGGTAACCACAGTTAATAATCATCTTCTGTACTTGTTGGCTGCACTGCACCCCTTGCTCAGATATACCCAGACAGTTATAAACTGTCCTGAGTTGAGAGAATTCAGCCTTTTCATGGAACAAGCTCTCCCCCTCCCCAGGATGGGCGATTTCTTGCCAAAGTCTTAAGGCTTGTAAGTGATAGGCTAAGGCATGGGGGTAATTTCCCAAGTGGTAGTGAACCGCTCCGATATAATCCAAGCTTCTGGTGTTACGATGAAGTGATTTACTCAGTTCCTGACCAATCTCCAAAGCTTGATGATAGAAATCCAATGCCCGTAGTTCCTCACCTAGTCGGAAGTAAACTGTGCCAATCCTCTCAAGAGTAGTTAACTTCCGACTAGAGTAACCAGAGGATGTTTTTTTTTCGTGAATGCTTAGGGCTTGCTCCAAGACAGCTAGAGCTTGACGGTATCTTCCAAGCTGGGTATAAGCTTCCCCTATATTTTCCAGTGCTCTGCCTTCGCCCTCAACTGAATTGCCTAAGTTTTGAAAAATCTTCATGGCTTGGCGAAAGCATCTCAGAGCCAGCACTGGTTGATGCCAGCTATTGTGAATTTCCCCTAGGTGATTAAGGATTTTAGCAATTTCTGAATGATCTTGAGTTTTTTGGAAAATCCTCAATGCTTTTAGATAAACCTTAAATGCCTTATCATCCTGGTTAGTCTGGCAATAAGCCATTCCGAGATGATGAAGAATGACGCCTAAACTCTTGGGCGAACCAATATCATTGGCCATTTGTAAACTTTGCTTGAGACACTTGATTCCCCAGGCATACTCTCCCAAACGGCAATGAACTAACCCAATGCGTTTGAGAGTATCCACTTGACCAGCCAAATCTTCCTTAGTTTGACAAATTGCTAAGGTGTTTTGCAGTGTTTTGAGTATATTTTGTAACTGACTTTGGCGATACTTACGAGGTTGAGGCTGGACAGGGTCATCTCCTGCACTCTTGTTTTGGTGTTGCTCGACTTCCGTTTCAACTAGATTCTGAACCAGATGTGCCATAGTAATATTGCTCCCTGATGTAGATGGGGGGGATGATGGAGCCAAAGAAACTTGAGTAGCCCATCTCCCTTGCTCATTTTCAGCAGTTATGTCTCTGTTTTACCTCGGTTACCAGAGATAAGATTACTCACAACTTGCTGTATATTCCTAAATATATTTTTCAGTAAGTTAAGGAAATTATTGAGCTATTTATAAAAATTAACATCAGTAGCCTGTGCACACTAATCTGGAAAGACCTAGTTGCCGTCATACATACTACCTTCTTTCCCAATGTCCCCCTCAACAAGTTGCCGAGGATGCGCTTCTTGAAGCGAACTCACTCTCAAAATCTGTCCGGAGAAGCGTCATACCTACTCGAATAAGGAAGTAGTAGATGCACCCTGATCACCGCCCCCAGCTTTTACAGCTTGGGGGTTTCCTGATTTTTTAAGCTATTCCTCTGGTGTTCAGTTTTATGAGCAATAACCACTTATTTCCCCCGAAGAGTAGTAATTTCTTTAAGCCTCAGCTAACACAAATAAACTCAAGCCTCAGCTAACACAAATAAACTCCCGCACCTGCTCTAGATAAATCCCTGGAGCCTCCAACATCGGAAAGTGAGCTGTATCAGGAATTTCAACATACTTGACTTTTTGACTTAATTGTGATGCTCTACGTCCTAGTGCTGAAGGAATAATTTTGTCGTATTCACCAGAAACTAGCAGGGTTGGCACCTTTAACTGAGCAAACTTATTAGGCATTACCTCCGCCGCATACTTACTAACCGCAGTCAGCATTGTTCCCAAAGCTGCCTCATGATCTGCCATTAGGTAATCTGCCAAAAAATCCCGGCTCACTGCCCTAGGTAGGGGATGGTGCAAAAATCGCATCATGAACAGTGTACTGGCCAAGGGAATATTTAACAACCAACCGGGGCGGAACTTTACTACTAACTCACCAACTTTGTGAAAAGCGGTGAAGGATTTCTCGTCATAATCAAAAACACCGCTATTATTCAAAATTGCCTGCTCAACCCGCTCAGGATAACGATTGAGAAACATGGTAGCAGCAGATGCGCCTAGGGAGTGGGCATTGATATAGATACGACTAACTCCCAGGGTATCTAACAACACCGCTAAATCTTCAGCATAGTCCTCCATCTCATAGGTCAAGTTTGTCCCCTGTTGGGGTAATTTTGACCTACCAAACCCCTTTAGGTCATATAGGAGGCAGTCAAAGGTATTGGATAGAGCTTTAGCGGTACTTTCCCAGTAGCGAGACGAACCACACCAGCCATGGATAAATACCATCACAGGTTTATTTCCACAAGCTGTTGACTTCTTTACCCATTCATAGTAGTGTTCTACACCCCGAATTTGAATGTAAGGCATTTTTCGACCTTTGTCCTTTGTTAATTGAAAATCAACAATCAAAAATTAATAATAAACAATTAACAATCAACAATTAACAAGCAATAAATTTTATTTTGACCAATGACAAATGAAAAATTACTACTATGCTACTACTATGCTGATTCTGGCTTTGGCAATGAAGAAGGATGAACCAATAGTTCAGCAGTGGAGCGCTTCTCTACCATTTCCCTAGTGATTGTACAGCGAGTGACATCCTTACGAGAAGGCAACTCGTACATCACTTCCAGCATCAATTCTTCCACAATGCCCCTTAACGCCCTAGCACCAGTTTTACGACGGTAAGCTTCCTGGGCCAGCGCTCGAATTGCATCTGGCATAAACTCCAAGTTAACATTGTCCATCTTCAACAGCTTCATATACTGTTTGACCAGTGCATTCTTGGGTTCTGTCAAAATTGCCATCAGGGCTTCCTCATCCAGGGGTTCAATGACCGCTACCATTGGTATGCGACCAATGAACTCAGGAATCATGCCGAATTTCACCAAGTCATCTGGCTGCAAGTGTCGCAGAATATCTGCTGTGCGCTTTTCCTTCGACTGATTCTCTCCAGGCTGAATAAATCCCATGGAACGCTTGCCTAGGCGTTGCTCAACCACCTTATCCAAACCAACAAACGCACCACCGCAAATAAACAGAATATTGCTGGTGTCAATCTGAATGCAGTCTTGACAAGGATGTTTGCGTCCACCTTGAGGCGGGACATTAGCAATTGTTCCTTCTAGCATTTTCAGTAATGCTTGCTGGACTCCTTCCCCAGAAACATCCCTGGTAATGGAGGGATTTTCACTCTTGCGGGCTACCTTATCGATTTCATCGATATAGATAATCCCTCGCTGGGCTTCCTCCACATCCAG
>NZ_JAAHGN010000240.1:0-8204 GCF_010672485.1 Moorena sp. SIO2C4
TAGTTGAGTCCTCAGCCAATGTCAAAGATGATTTCCGCTTCCGGAAAAAGCGAGTGCATGTACGCGACTTGCCTGGCGAGGTCGTCAAATTGTTTACTGCTGCTGACTCGACAGTAACAGATGGTGACTGGCTCAGGGGCTTGTCGTTTTCCCAAAGTGGCAAGACTAACTGTATCGAACAGTCGATACCCGCTTGGGGTTCGCTCACATTTGATGGTGCCATTGTCTGCGTATTTCCTGTTAAGTGGTTTGAGAGAGTCCCGTAAGTTCGACCGCCTTACGGAGTGGTACTAGGGTCATGTCTCTATTCTAGCAAATACTCACAGACTTTACTAAACTTTATGATACTTTATGTAACTGTCCACTAACCTCGAACTATTTCTAAATGCATTAGAGAAATTGCTATCAAACAAAAATCCCACGGCTCAAAGTACGTGGGATTTTCAGAAAAGCTTTTTTAAAGGACTAATAACTAACCACTGGAAATCCCACAAACTCTAGTGAAAACTCTAGTTGTAGGATCAGCCTGATGGTTAGGCTTATCTTAAAACAGACCCCAAGTCAAAGACTGATCAATGGGTAAGGTAGCACCAACACCAAGCCAGATGGTGACTAGGGTACCAAATAAAAATACCGTAGTTGCCACTGGACGGCGGAATGGGTTCTGGAATTTGTTCACACCTTCGATGAAGGGAACCAGCATCAGACCCAAGGGAACTGATCCCATAGCAGCAATACCCAAAAGTTTATTAGGGAGAATCCGCAAAATTTGGAAAACAGGATATAGATACCATTCCGGGAGGATTTCTAAAGGTGTGGCAAAGGGATCGGCTGGTTCACCAATCATAGCTGGATCAAGCACAGCTAAACCAATGCATAGAGCAATGGAACCCATGATTACCACTGGGAAAACGTAGAGGAGGTCATTAGGCCAAGCTGGCTCGCCATAATAATTATGACCCATCCCCTTGGCTAGTTTGGCACGTAAAATTGGATCGTCTAGATCCGGCTTTTTAAGAACTGACATTGCTTAAATTCTTCTCCTTAATAAGTAAAGGTAAGCAGGTGGCAGCAGCAAGGTTTGCATTTAGTTTTAACACTTTCCTGACTTTTAGTCAGTACAGATTTACAACGGACCAGAAATGCCCTGTTTGCGAATCATCAGGAAGTGCAGCAGCATGAAGACAGCGATAAACCAGGGCAGCACAAAGGTATGTAGACTGTAGTAGCGACTCAGAGTACCCTGACCTACACTAGTACCACCCCGCAGCAGTTCGACGATTAAAGAACCAACCACGGGAATAGCTTCAGGAACGCCAGATACAATCTTGACCGCCCAGTAACCAACTTGGTCCCAAGGCAAGGAGTAGCCAGTCACACCGAAGGAGACGGTAATTACTGCTAAAACTACCCCTGTCACCCAGGTCAGTTCACGGGGCTTTTTGAAACCACCAGTCAAATAGACCCGGAAGACGTGCAAAATCATCATCAGCACCATCATGCTGGCAGACCAGCGGTGAACAGAGCGGATCAGCCAGCCGAAGCTCACGTCAGTCATAATGTACTGTACAGAGCTAAATGCTTCAGCGACCGTCGGCTTGTAGTAGAAGGTCATGGCAAATCCAGTGGCAAACTGGATTATAAAGCAAGTTAGAGTAATTCCACCCAGGCAGTAAAAAATATTAACGTGGGGAGGTACGTACTTTGAAGTGATGTCATCGGAAAGTGCCTGAATTTCCAGACGCTCCTCAAACCAGTCGTATACTTTCGAGTCAGTGATTTGCTTAGAAAACATGAGGCCAGAGTTTCCGAAAGGATTTTGCCGTCAGACGTTGAACGTCGGAGTGTTCAACTCCTTAATTTACAACGAATACAGCCTATATGTTACATGATGTTAATTTTAACATGACCTGCTTCATTAATTTGCCGTCAACTCTGGCGGTTACAGCCCAAATATTATACCTGATCGCGGTTACAGGTAACATAACTTAACAAGTACTCTCATAAATTTTTGATCATGCACAAACGAGCCTTCTGGGTTGGACTCTTACTAACCTTCCCAATCATGCTATTGTCTGCCTGGTGGACACCAACAGCAGCTGCCTTCTCTCAGGAGCAAAGGCTTTTTTCCCAAGCTTGGCGGATTGTCTCTCAATCCTACGTTGATGATACCTTTAACCATCAGAATTGGTGGTTGTTACGTCAGAAGACCTTGAAAAAGCGGCTGCCTAATCGTGAAGCTACCTATACGGCCATAGAAAACATGTTAGGGAGTCTTGGGGATCCCTTCACACGATTGCTCAGACCCGACCAATATCATAGTTTGCAAATCAGCACCTCTGGTGAACTCTCTGGTGTCGGGCTACAAATTGCGATTGATGTGGAAACTGGTGAGTTAGAAGTAATCACCCCAATTGCTCAATCACCAGCAGATTTAGCCGGTATCCGAGCACGGGATCACATCCTAGAAATTGATGGCATGCTGACTAGGAACATGACTCTAGATGAAGCGGCAGCACAGATGCGCGGACCAATTGGTACAACGGTTACCTTGAAGATTCAAAGCAAGAAAGAACAACCAAAATTGGTGGAAATAGTACGCGATCGCATTTCCCTAAACCCAGTGTATTCAGTCCTCGATACCCAGGACAATAGAGACCCAGTCGGTTATATTCGTCTGTCTCAATTTAGTGCTAACGCCCCAATGGAAGTTGCCCACGCCGTTGCTAAACTCAAGGAGATGGGTGCAGATGGCTATATTCTTGATCTGAGGAATAACCCAGGGGGTCTATTGCAGGCAGGTATTGAAATTGCTCGCCTCTGGTTAGATCAAGGCACTATTGTTTACACCGTTAACCGCCAAGGCACCATTGGTAGCTTTGAAGCCTATGGTGACGCTCTTACGGAAGACCCCTTGGTCGTATTAGTTAATGAAGGCAGCGCCAGTGCTAGTGAGATTCTAGCTGGGGCTTTACAGGACAATGGTAGGGCAAAGCTAGTAGGGGAAAAAACCTTTGGCAAAGGGTTAATTCAGTCGTTATTTGAACTAATAGATGGGTCAGGATTAGCAGTTACCGTTGCCAAGTACGAGACCCCCAATCACCGGGATATTAATAAATTAGGGATTGAGCCAGACTTGGAGGTGCCTTTAGAAGCAATTACTATGAGCCAAGTGGGGACAGAAGCAGATAGTCAGTATCAGGAAGCAATCAATTTGTTAACATCTGATCCTTTTCTAGCTAAGGCAAGTTAGATTATCTGTAGATTAGGGCGTGAGAGCATCAGGGGGTCAGGGCCTCAGATATATAACGCTTCTGGGTTTTCAAACTTCGCCCTTACGTCTGATAAACCCTCGTAAGCTTGGTCAATTACGCCTTTCCCTCGCAAAAAACCAGTATTGGCACCAGGACAGATAAATTGAAGAGTCTCTGGGGTAAAACGCTCAAGCAGAGATTGTACACTCCGAATCTGTCTTGGCCAATGAAATGTTTTCGGGGTTCGCAGGGGCAACGGTTCTCCTTGTTTACTAGGAAGCAAATGACGCCCAGAAAATAGCACACCCCCGGCACCAGTGTAGTAAAGACAAGAAGAACCAGGAGAGTGACCAGGAGTCCAAATGACGTAGCAGCAGGGATTTATAGTCAACTCCTGGTGAAATGTAACTACCTCCAATCCCGGCAGTAAGTAAGCCTCTTGTTCTTGAATCAGGACTTGGCACCCCATACTCTCCTGAATTTCCTTTGCTTTACCAATACCACCCCGATGGGTAATAAACAGTAATGAGACTCCCCCTTGCTCACGCAAAAATTCTTGGTTAGTCTCATTCCAGGCAGGACAATCAATCAATAGGTTGAAGGAATTTCCTACAATAATATAAGCCGTACCACCTAACGTATCTCGATTGGGTGGAAAAGCAAAAATGGTATCTAGAACAAGGCGTGGTGGCTTGGATGCAGCAGGTTGCTGATTAGACGATGCGCTTGGCGTAAGAGAAAAATCGCCTTTTGCTGGAGGATCGGGTTGCACAATGCTTGTAGTTTAATTGTAGTTTTTAGTAGACGGTGTGATCTTTCATCATGGAACTCTGGCTACTCCCATTTACATTTATTTTACTCGCTGTGATTACCTACTTCGTTATCCAGCGCACCGTTGCCAGCCTCACCCGGACACCAGTATGGTTACTGTGGCTGGTAATGATGACTCCACCACTAGTCTGGATTGGTTGGACTCTGTTCAATGGTAAGAACACACCAATACCACCAGCCCTATTGCTCGGTCCATTTGTGATTTGCTTGCCGTTGTACTGGCTGCTGATTCAGTGGGGACGCCCAGCTCCCAATTCAACCATGACCAAAGACAATCCGACTAAAACAAGTACCTCAGACCCGGTCGCCAAAATTGCATCGGCAACTGAAAAGTCAAGCCTTCGTCCCATTACTAAAGAAGAAGAAAAAGACCTCAGAAATTGTTTTCCCTGGGGAATCTACTATCTCCAGAATATTGAGTACCGACCTCAAGTAGTGTTGTGTCGCGGCAAACTGCGCACTAACCCAGAGCAAGCCTACCGTACCGTGCGGTCAAATATAGAAGCCGAGTTTGGCGATCGCTTCTTCGTAGTCTTTCAAGAAAGCTTTAGCGGCAAACCCTTTTTTGCTCTAGTGCCCAATACCAAAAAATCAACCAAACCTTACAGGGGGTCTGAATCATTAACGCGACCTGGTTTAGCATTGGGGCTGATGGTGATTACTTTGTTTACCACCACCTGGATGGGCACTCAGATAACTGGGGTGTCGGAAAATCCCCTGACTGACCCAGCAGTTTTACTGCAAGGACTGCCCTATGCCCTGGCCTTAATGGCAATTCTCAGCATTCATGAACTCGGTCATTATTTCGCCGCAATGGTTTACAAGGTGCGTACAACTCTGCCTTACTTTATCCCCATACCCTTTTTATTCTTGGGAACATTGGGAGCATTTATTCATATACGCTCTCCTGTTCCTAACCGTAAAGCCTTATTTGATATAGGCATTGCTGGTCCACTAGTCGGTTTAGTGGTTACCCTACCAATCCTAATGTGGGGATTAGCCCATTCCACTGTAGTGCCTTTGTCTGACTCTTCAGGAATCTTGAACCTAGAATCCCTCGATCCCCGATTTTCCCTTTTGCTAAGCTTACTAAGTAAATGGGCATTGGGCAGTGAATTTGTCTCCAACACAGCCATTAACCTTCATCCTGTGGCAGTCGCTGGTTATGTCGGTTTAGTTGTTACTGCTTTCAATTTAATGCCAGTCGGACAACTGGATGGTGGACATATCGTCCATGCGATGTTGGGTCAAAGAACTGGTATGACCATTGGTCAGATTACCCGGCTGTTAATGATGCTCCTAGTATTTATCCAGCCAGAATTACTCCTGTGGGGAATTATTATTTTATTCATGCCAGTGGCAGATGAACCAGCCCTTAATGATGTTTCAGAACTTGACAACTGGCGAGATTTGTGCGGAATTATAGCCTTGTTGATTTTAGTCACTATTATTTTGCCAGTACCAGGAACAATCACTAAATTGTTAACTATTTAGTCAGATCGTGTCCCGTTAAAATTTAAAATTGAGGAGTGATAATTGAGAATATAAAATTGTTAATTGTGAATTGGTTGATATTAAAAGTTAACAATTAAAAGTTAACAATTAATAATTAACAATTGAATAAAGTGGTTGTCATAGAAATGAGGTACACAGGATTTTTTTCCTGTTCTCTTTTCCCTACTCCCTACTCCCTACTCCCTACTCCCTACTCCCTACTCCCTATTCCCTGTTCCCTATTCCCTGTTCCCTTTGCTATATAATGACTAATGACAAACAACAAGTAAATGTTATCGGTGGTGGATTAGCGGGTACAGAAGCCGCTTGGCAAATTGCTCAGGCTGGAGTACCAGTGGTGTTGCACGAAATGCGACCAGTGCGACTATCCCCGGCTCATCATACGGTCGAATTGGCAGAACTAGTATGTAGTAATTCCTTTGGTGCTAAGTCAAGCGATCGCGCTGCGGGTTTGTTGCACGAAGAATTGAGACGCCTTGGTTCAATTATTATTGGCAAAGCTGATCAACATGCTGTTCCAGCTGGGGGTGCCTTAGCTGTAGACCGAGCAGTATTTAGTCGGGAATTGACGGAAACCTTAGCTAGTCATCCCCTGATCGAGTTGCAGCGGGAGGAAGTTCCGCAAATTACTACCACAGGGGTGGTGGTACTTACAACCGGTCCGTTGACTAGTCCTGCTTTAGCCGAAGACCTGCAACAGTTCACTGGTTTAGAATACTTTAGTTTTTTTGATGCCGCATCACCGATTGTAGTGGGGGAATCCATCAATCGTGATATTGCCTTTATGGCATCCCGGTATGACAAAGGAGAAGCTGCTTATCTTAATTGTCCCATGAATCGGGAACAGTATCGTCACTTCTGGGAAGAACTGTGTGCAGCTCAAAAGGCGGAATTGAAAGACTTTGAGCAAGAAACTGCTAAATTTTTTGAAGGGTGCCTACCGATTGAGGAGATGGCTCGTCGGGGGGAAGATACTATGCGTTACGGTCCTCTGAAGCCAGTGGGACTGTTTGATGCCCGTAAGGGAGACTTCCGCGCCCCAGAAAATCAGCACCAGCGTCCTTATGCTGTGGTACAGCTGCGACAGGAAGATAAAGCAGGTCAGCTGTGGAATATGGTGGGATTCCAAACCAATTTGCGCTGGGGTGAGCAGAAACGGGTATTTCGACTGATTCCGGGTTTGGAAGAAGCAGAGTTTGTGCGCATGGGAGTGATGCATCGGAACACGTTTCTCAATGCTCCTGAGTTATTGCAACCAACCCTACAGTTCAAAAAACGGTCTACTTTGTTGGCAGCTGGTCAATTGGTAGGAACAGAAAGTTATACAGCAGCAGCTGCGGGAGGGTGGCTGGCTGGTACCAATGCGGCGCGACTGGTATTGGGATTGGAACTGGTAACGATGCCACCCACTACGATGATGGGAGCCTTGTTTGACTTTATCAGTTCCGCATCACCTAAGCATTTTCAGCCTATGCCACCAAATTTTGGCATTTTACCCGAATTGCCAGTGCGGATTAAGAATAAGCGAGAACGGTATGGAGCATATCGCGATCGCGCTTTGGCAGATCTTGATGGTTGGTTGAGTAGGCTGCGCGTATCAGCAGCAGAAAAACTCTTATATTCCAACAACATAACTTTGACTTATTCTGACTCGAAGCTCCTGAATTAAGATTACTAAATTTTAGAGCTTTTAAGTGAAGGTGCAAGATATTAGAATGGGTAATGGCTTGGAAGTAATCATAGTTACCCATTTACCATTACCCAATTTTTACAAGACTGATGTTCCCGGATCTAATATCAGTATCATTCAATTGATATTTACCAATTAAGTGCGGGATAGCTCAGGTGAAATACCTGTTTTATTAGGATCCAACTCTTGTTCCTGAACTAAACTATCTTTTTTTCTAGAACTCTTCTCCAGATTAGCAATCGGGGCAACAATTGGCCAAAAAATGCTTGCTATCGTCAACACTATCCAAGAAGAGCGGATTTGATCAGGAGATAAATTAGTGTCTTTCTGGAACGCTTGAAACCAGATCGAGAAAAAGTAGAGAGCGCCAGAAACGTAAAATCCTGCTAGTACCGTCATAACGAAATTCAATCCTAATATTGCTTTAATTACAAGTTTTCAGTCGGTCTGATTGACTGAAAAGGCGAGATGATATCAAGTCCGGTTAATTACTGGTTTGTTAACTATTCCTAGGTGGGCTTGACCCATTAAGAATTAAATTCGCTCAAAGCGCCTTCGGGTCGCACCTCTGGATGTTTGGTAATGGTAAATAGGGAATCGTCAACTACTAATTTCCAATTACGAATTACCAATTACCCGATCAGGGATATAATCATTATTTGACCGGATTTGAAATTATCTGCCTTGGTCGTCATCTCCCAAAAAACGATAAAAAACGCTATATATACTGTACTTCACGGCATTGAAACCCGCTGTATACTTGATTTCCCTTACTTAAATAGACTAGAGGGCTGAGGTTTGCGCTGAGGTTGTTGCTAGGGTTTGTGGTGTTTACTTTGGTGTATGATTCCCCAGCTCAAATACCTTAGATACCTACATAGTACAGACCAGTCCCCATAATGACAACACTAATC
>NZ_JAAHGN010000241.1:0-8197 GCF_010672485.1 Moorena sp. SIO2C4
CGTGGCGAATTTAATTCGCCAACGGAAAGCGCACCTAAGCGGTCTTGGGGGTTTCCCCCACTCGCTATTGCATCAAGAAGCGCAAGAGTTTGACTTCTGACTTCTGACTTCTGACTTCTGACTTCTGCTATACCTAAATGTTGCTGAACTCTGAATCCCTAAGGAAATCCCAATACCCAAAGTGAGGGCTATTTATGGTAAAGTTTATGGTAAATATTGATAATCTATCTGTTCTAGGAAAGAAGCAAGTTGTTGTGTATTATGAAGCGTGATTAGTGGAGTAAATCAAATCGAGTTCCCTATAAAATAATATTGTAATTGTTCATAAACGATTTCAATAAAATTAGAGGTTGTCTGAGAAGTATCATTTGCTACATCAAAGCCCCCGTTGGTCCCCCAAGCGAGGGATTGCTCGCTTGGGGGACTTTTACCAGCAAATGGATTCTTGTTCCCCCCAAGCGAGGGATTGCTCGCTAGGGGGGCTAGGGGGGCAAAATTCAGTATCAAACAACTTTTCAGATATCCTCTTATAAAAAACGTTATATTATAGCCCTTAAAAAGGTTTAAAACGTAATTATACATTATATAATTACGTTTTAAACTTGTGATTAAAAATGGATATTACATCGATTAAAATATCGGTATAATATTTACAATTACGTTTTCAAATTGGAATTTGACCAGGGTATTTGAGATGGCGATCGCATCATAAAAATTCTCGGTATACTAGTATACTATAGTTGAAATGTATAGTTAAAATCAAGAAGATTACCTGGTGTATTTACATGGTGTAGTTATAATGGTGTTGTAAAGGATGGAAGCATTATGGAAACCGTAGAGCAGAAACGGGCAGTCGAAATCTTGTCGGAGCGCCTGGGTAAAACCCAGGACTATCTTTGACATTGCTGCTCTGAAGGCCAAAATTCAAGATTTAGAGCAGCTGGCAGCTCAACCAGATTTTTGGGATGACCAAAACTCGGCTCAGCAAACCCTTCAACATCTCAACGACCTAAAATCTAACCTCCAACGCTATAAACAGTGGCAATCCAGTTTGGAAGACACTAAAGCGATCTTGGAGTTGCTAGAACTAGAAACCGATGACGCACTGCTTGCAGAAGCTCAAACCAACTTGACTCAGCTGAATAAAGAACTGGATCGCTGGGAGTTGGAACAGCTGTTATCTGGTACCTACGACGCTAAAGGTGCTGTCCTCACCATCAATGCGGGGGCTGGTGGAACTGATGCCCAAGATTGGGCTGACCTATTACTGCGGATGTACACCCGTTGGGCAGAGAACCATGGTTATAAAGTCCACCTAGCCGAACTTTCCCCAGGAGATGAAGCTGGGATTAAGTCTGCCACTCTGGAAATTGACGGACTCCGCGCCTATGGTTACCTGAAAGCCGAGAAAGGTACTCATCGACTGGTGAGGATTTCCCCGTTTAATGCTAACGGTAAGCGACAGACTAGTTTTGCTGGAGTAGAAGTGATGCCTGCGGTGGATAATACCGTTGAGCTGGAAATCCCCGAGAAGGATTTAGAAATTACCACCTCCCGTGCAGGTGGTAAGGGAGGGCAAAACGTCAATAAGGTAGAAACTGCAGTGCGGATTGTCCATATTCCTACCGGCCTGGCTGTGCGCTGTACTCAGGAGCGTTCTCAATTGCAAAACAAAGAAAAAGCCTTAGTACTGCTGAAAGCTAAGTTGCTCGTGATTGCTGAGGAGCAACGAGCTCAAGAAATTGCCGAAATTCGGGGGGACATGGTGGAAGCGGCTTGGGGAAACCAAATTCGAAATTATGTGTTTCATCCTTACCAGATGGTGAAAGACCTGCGCACTAGTGTGGAAACCACAGCAGTTAATGATGTCCTTGATGGTAATCTTGACTTATTCATTGAAGCGTATCTGCGTCAAGAAAATCAGTTAACTAACTAGTAAGCAGTCAGCTATCAGCCGTCAGCCGTCAGCTAATCAACGGTCGGTAATAAACAAGCTGGGGGGTGCTGCTACGGCTGCTTGAAAATCCCTGCTCGTTTTACTCATCCGACCCCGTTCAGTTAAAACGCCTGCTAGCACCTCAAGTAGCACCATCTGTAGCGCATTAGCTGATAGCTGACTGCTGAATGCTTACACTAACTAATCACTAATGATTGGTTATTAGTGATTGTCAAAGTTGGTTGATTATTACTGATAAATAGTCAGTGGTCAAGTTTCAAGTAAGCAGGAATTAGGCAAAATTTGGCAACAAACTCGCCTTAGGTTTAGGGTGCATTGATAAAGCAGGCTACAGCTAGAGTTTCTGGGTAATTCGTGGTAAAAATTGTTAAGTATGCTGTTAGATTAAAATCAGCAAAGAAATTCTGACGTAGAGTACTTGTGTTCGATGAGCAACCCACCTTCACAAACCCAACAGCCAGAACAAGGTCTGGATACAACTACAGCCCCAGCCGATAGCGGTTCAAGTGAACCTAAGCCTAGTTACACCAAGTTAGCCATGCGCAATATGGTGCGTAAGGGAGGTAAATCTCTGAGACACTTTTTCCTCACCGTTTCTGGTTTATTGGCCTTACTGGTGGGTCTTGCCTACCTAACCCGTTAACTAAAGAGTTTGTTAAGTGATTTAAACTTACTCTTGTTGATGGCTCTATGCTTCGAGAGAGCAAAATCAAGGGAACAGTAAGCATAGTCCTAGACCCAGGATTAACGAAGCCGATGACCTAGCCAATCGGCTAGGTCATCGGAGTAGGTTACCCTACTGGTAGCCAAGCCTTTTGGAGACGCTGAGTGTGAAGTTTGAATTGAGTGTACAGGATTGTTTCTTTAATCGCTCCCATTCCGCTGAAACCATTACTAACCAATCCAGCAGCCCAATTTCCCTCCACACTTGGGAAAGCTGGTTTGACCAATGGCTAGTTGCCCTCGAACCGGATTTACCGGAGGCGAACAGCTACGAATTGAGTCTTCGCCTTACTGACAATAGTGAAATTCAGGCACTTAATTCCCAGTACCGAAAAAAAAATCAGCCTACAGATGTACTTGCTTTTGCAGCTTTAGAGGTAAACTCTCCTAAGTTATCACCCCAAAAGCAATTATCAGTGCCTCTATACTTGGGTGATATCGTGATTTCGGTAGATACTGCTGTTCAACAGGCTAAACAGCACGGGCATTCTGTATCTACGGAACTAGCCTGGCTGGCAACCCATGGTTTACTTCACCTTCTAGGATGGGATCATCCGGATGAAGAAAGTCTACTGAGAATGCTGGATCAACAGGAGACTCTACTTCAGAGCGTAGGTCTTTCTAATGATTCCTAGAAGTCTGCTGTGCTTTCCAGTATATCCCTAAAGGTTAATCCTCCTACCCCATATGGGAAAGATCAAGGTATACCCAAGACTTATCCCTGAACCAAGAAATGGTGTTACCAAAGGCGGAATCTTATCAAACTCAGTTTTTCGTGTCTAATACCTTGCCGATGACTCAAGAACTATCTATACCAGTACCCCAATACTCTGACTCCAAAGTCAAACCTAACCGAGATTTGGCTTGGCGAATTGCTCCGACATTAATGATTAGCTTCAAATATGCTTGGGCTGGGGTTCGCTATGCCTTTCTCACCCAACGTAACTTCCGCATCCATACAGCCATTGGAATTCTAGCGATTACCTTGGGCATTTTTTTAAAAATACCCCTGGTAGAACTGGCTGTGATTGGACTAACCACTGGGCTAGTCATGGCCATGGAGATGTTAAATACAGCTATTGAATCGGTCGTAGATCTAACTGTTAAACAGACATACCATGAACTGGCTAAAATTGCTAAAGATTGTGCCGCTGGTGCAGTGCTGATCTCAGCGATAACTGCTATTTTTGTAGCCGGTTCCCTGCTACTGCCACCCCTAATCAGTAGAATTGAGTCAGTTTTGGGCTAAATACCCAATTAGACTATACGATATGCGACTATACGATGAAAGTATATGACTGGATTGTCGTTGGTGGTGGCATTACTGGAGCAGCACTCGGGTACGAATTGTGTCGCCAAGGTTTGACTGTTCTGATTTTGGAGCAACATCCTACCCTAGAGGGAGCAACTCGCTATAGCTATGGTGGTCTTGCCTATTGGTCAGGAACATCAAGGTTAACTCGAGTGCTATGTCAGGAAGCTAGAGAAATTTATCAAACTTTATCTGAGGAATTAGCAACAGATACCCAGTTCCGGGAATTAGACTTATTGCTGACCATTGACCTCAAGGATGACTTTGAAGAATTGGCAGCCGATTATGCCCGTTGTGCTACTCCCCCAACTTGGGTGAGTGTGGCTGACGCTTGTGCCCTTGAACCATTACTCAATCGAAATGCGATCGCAGGAGCTTTTACTGTCCGTCACGGGCATATCCATCCAGGAAAGACTACCCAAGGTTACCTGAAAGCTTTCCGCCGTTGTGGGGGGGAAATCCAAATTGGTCGTGTGGTGGAACTGGTAAGGAGTTCAGATGCTATCAAGGCAGTCAAAACAGTAGCAGCCACCTACCACACCGCTAACACGGTTGTCTGTGCTGGTGGACTCAGTCGCACCTTACTGAAAGCTTCCGGAATTCCTGTCTACTTGTATTTCACTCATGAGGAGATGATTGAAACTCCCAGAGTTGACATCCAGCTGCAGACCATGGTTATTCCAGCAAATACGAAACGGTTTCAACTCGAAAAGCAAGCCAGTACTAAGTCAGTTCAACACTTGTGGGATGAGCCTGCTCATGAGGTAGTACCACCGATTCTTGATGCAGGTGCAGTGCAGTTTTTAGATGGCAGTTTACGGATGGGTCAGCTCAGCCGTGTACTGACAGACCCCTACGCCACTATAGCGCCAGAGAAAGGGGAAGCGGAAATTCGTACTCAAGTGGGTAAAATTCTACCAGCTCTTGAGAAATTACCAGGAACCTGGCATCATTGTTTAGTAGCATTCAGCAACACTAGTTTACCAGTGGTTGGTTCCTTCGGTGGTGTGGAAGGAGTTTATATATTTTCTAGTTTTACTAACCCCCTGGTATTTGTGCCACCCCTAGCCAAGCGCTTTGCTAACTGGGTGGTTGGACAAGAGGATGAAATAATAGCCGAGATGTCCCCTGCCAGTTAACAAAGTATTATGTTAAATTAAGCTAGGTTAAAGCTTGTTAAGAGTCTGTTGGTGATCGACCCATAGTCTCAGTCAAAGTGCCAATACAGTGGCTCCATCATCCTTAAAGCCCTTTGGTAGGGGCGACTCTGTCAAAGTTATGGAACATAGGTAGGGTCCAAGGTCGGATTAGACTGTACTAAGTTGGGTTAATGGTCACAGGCAGATACACCTTTAACCTGCAGAATAATTTAAGCAACGGATTTTGTGTTGACACCAGAGTAATCTTCACTGTCAAGGGTTAACGGTCAACAGTGAACAATCAGCAAGTTAAATGTTAATTAAGATAAAGAACGGTGGAAGCGACGGTCTACCCCTTAGCTTGTGAGGGAAGCTAAGGAATTAGCTCGTGCTAACAAGCGAGTTATGAGCCTAAACTAGTTATGAACCTACAGGTGATGGCAATCCCCTCCCCTCAACCCAATCGGCTGTAATAGGGGTCTTCTGCCAAGAACTAATGATCCAAGAACTAATGACAATACTGGAATTACAGTTAAGGGATTATGACAAAAACTCGCTCTAAGTGGCAGCTTGTGGTGGTAGGGATTTTGCTACTGCTGACTCTTCAGTATGTGCTGTGGCGATCGCTGTTTACCCTCAATCTGGATACCCTGGTCAATGGAGTCTTTAGCTTGGGGTTATTACTAGCGGAAATACTGAGGCTAGCTGGTAGCACCATTCAGCTGTTTTTCTTGTCCCAGATAAAAGATAGAAGTCGGGAAGCTGATTGGGGTGAATTATCGGTTATTAGTGGTCGTTTTACCCCGTCTGTTGACATACTTATTCCTACGTATAATGAACATCCCTCTATCCTACGACGAACAATTATTGGTTGTCAAGCTTTAGAGTATACAATAAAAACGATCTATCTTCTGGATGATACTAGACGTCCTGAGATCAAAAGACTTGCAGCTGAGCTAGGCTGCGAGTATATTACGCGACCAAATAATCTTAATGCCAAAGCAGGTAATTTAAACAATGCCTTTCCTCAAACCTCTGGGGATTTAATTGCTGTATTTGATGCTGATTTTATTCCTACTAGGAACTTCCTCAAGCGGACTGTGGGTTTCTTTAAGGATAAGGAAGTCGCTCTAGTTCAGACTCCCCAAAGCTACTATAATCCCGATCCGGTTGCCTATAATTTAGGTTTAGAAAACATTCTGACGGCAGAAGAAGAATTATTTTATCGACACATTCAACCAATTCGGGATAGCACAAATAGTATTGTGTGTTGTGGCACGTCTTTTGTGGTCAGGCGCAGCGCACTCTTAAGTATTGGTGGCTTTTTTACCGATTCCATCGCTGAAGATTACTATACTGGGGTTTGTTTATCGGCTCTTGGCTATAAGTTAATTTACCTTGATGAAAAATTAAGTGCTGGCTTGGCAGCAGAGAATATCGCAAGTCATGTATCTCAGCGGCTAAGATGGGCACAAGGTACCTTACAGGGACTTTTTCTAGACGCAAATCCATTAAGAATTCCTGGACTTACTCATCTGCAAAGACTGGTTCATTTAGATGGGTTGCTTTATTGGTTTACTAGCTGGTCACGAATTTATTTTCTCATTGTTCCCATAGCGTATACATTTTTCGGGATTATTTGCTTTAAAGCAACAGCTACGGAAGTATTGTGTTTTTTAGTTCCTTTCTATTTGCTACAGTTTTCTGTATTCTCCTGGGTAAACTGCGGCTCTCGCTCCGCTTTCATGTCAGATATTTATTCAGTAGTGTCATGTTTCCCGATTGGATTAACGGTGTTGCAGACAATGCTGAATCCTTTTTCGAGAGGATTTAAAGTAACCCCGAAAGGAATATCTAGGGAGAGTTTTAATTACAACTGGCAGTTAGCATCGCCGCTGATTATTGTATTCGTTGCTACAGCAATTAGCTTTGGGTTTAATCTGAGCGAATTATTGATACCAGTCAGCAGTTTGCCATCCCTAGAAACAGCCCAACTTACCCAAGGCATCAGCTTAGCTTGGATTTGGAGTGGCTACAATCTCCTGGTGCTGAGTATCGCCTTACTAATCCTTTTGGATTCTCCTAATCCGGATACTAACGAATGGTTTGACTTACGTAAAGTGGTGCGAATAAATATAGGAGGTCAAACCTATTGGGGCATGACTAAGTTGATTTCCCAAGTAGGTGCTCAAATCAAGCTGACCGAGAAGCTATCTATCTCCCTTAAAGATAATATCAAAGTAAGTCTGAAAATAATGGGGGAGAACTTGCGACTACAAGGAAAGATTACTCACACAGACCTCACGAGTGAAACTCCCACTCTCCAAATAGGATTTAATCAGCAGATGAGTTTACCCCAGACAAGGTGTTTAATTGAAATGCTGTTTTGTGGTGTGGGTCAGTGGAAACCTTGTGATACCCCTGGAGAATTGAGCTTGCTGTGGCTTTTATTAAAAAGTTTGCTCCAGCCCAGATTTGTGTTTAACCGTAATCCAAACCTCAGCACCATTAGCTCCGCTGAGGTACCAAGCTCTACCCTTACCAAACTCAATGGTGGAATTGCTGTGGTAGCACCAGCGCCAAAGGCGATGGAAACTGTTGCTGATTTCCAAGAGGACAATAGCTTCCAACCCCTGCTCAAACCTATTTCACTAGTAGCTCAGCCTAGGGTAAAACCTCCTAGTGTTCCTCAAAAAGTCGGTGAAGAAGTGGCGATCAAGGTGGCAATACCAATGAATCCAGAACTAAACTCCCAGGTGGAGGCGAGCGCTCATTGGGAAGCCGAAGGTGAAACCGTTGTGATCAAAGTGGCGATACCCAATGAACTAATCCAGAACTAAATTGCCAGCAAAATGCGATTGACCTTGGCCTTTAGGCCACGCTACGCGAATGGTCACGCGGGGCGCGTTCGCTAATTAAACAACGACTCAAGAGCGGCTATGCTAGCAAAAAAGTGGATTGAGCCAAAGGCGATCTAAAGGGATGACCATTTTTGAATTCAAAATGAATAGCCTTCTAATTTGGAATTGTTTCCACAGGTGCGCTTGACCTTGGCGAATTTAATTC
>NZ_JAAHGN010000242.1:0-6436 GCF_010672485.1 Moorena sp. SIO2C4
TCCTCCTGGTTATGATGGGTATTCAACCGAACTTGATCTTAGATCTTAGATCTGATCCTCGATATCTTCAGGGAAGTCCTGGCGTAATCCCCCAGGCAAGGCAGCAATAATGGCATCTAGTACTCTCGATACTTGAATAATTTCAATACCGAGATCAGGTAAGGTTTGACCTTTGGGTACAATGGCTCGCTTGAACCCTAACTTGGCAGCTTCTTTGAGTCGGAGTTCCATCTGAGAGACTAGTCGCACTTGCCCCCCTAAGCTGATTTCACCAATCATAACCGTGCGAGGATCGACAACGCGATCGCGAAAACTAGCTACTACCGCAATAGCCATTCCTAAATCAGCTGCTGGTTCTTCTACTCCTAGCCCTCCTGCTGTTGCTACATAAGCATCTAATTTGGATAGGGGAATCCCAACTCGCTTTTCCAACACTGCCAGGATTTGTTGTAAGCGGTTGTAATCAACTCCAGTGGTTGAGCGGCGGGGTGCCCCATAACTAGCAGGACTTACTAGGGCTTGCAACTCTACCAGAATCGGACGAGTACCTTCACAAGCCACTACAGTAGCAGTACCAGGACTCATTTCATCTCGGTTACCCAAAAACAGATCAGAAGGATTCAAGACTTCCTGCAAACCGTTGCTGACCATTTCAAAAATACCGATTTCATGAGTAGCCCCAAAGCGGTTTTTAACAGAACGCAGTAGCCGGTGGGAAGCAAAGCGATCGCCTTCAAAGTACAATACAGTATCGACTAAGTGTTCCAGTACCCTTGGTCCTGCGATCGCGCCTTCTTTGGTCACATGACCCACAATTAACAGAGTAATGTTTGACCGCTTTGCTACCTGCATCAGGGCAGAGGTACATTCCCGCACTTGAGCAACAGAACCAGGAGCAGAGGTCAAGGCCGGAAAATAAAGAGTCTGAATACTGTCAATCACTGCTACCTGAGGTTTGAGGGACTCCAACTCTCGCAGAATTTCCTCTAAATCAGTTTCTGGTAGAATATACAGCTCAGCGTCTTTAGAGTCAGACTCTTGAGAGTCAGACTCTTGAGCGGCTATAGGGGTTTTAGAAGACTTAGACTTAGAAGACTTAGACTTAGAAGACTTAGACTTAGAAGACTTAGGGTCGTTTTTGACCCTACTGTTATTAGATTCGAGATCAGAGGTTTCTGCTGATACCACACCCAGGCGAGATGCTCGCAGTTTTACCTGCTGTCCTGATTCTTCTGCACAAACGTATAGAATGCGATGTAACTTGGCAAGTTGATTGGCAACTTGGAGCATTAAGGTTGATTTGCCAATGCCTGGATCGCCACCAATTAATACTAAAGACCCAGGCACAACGCCACCTCCGAGCACTCGGTCGAGTTCCCCATAGCCTGAGGGGAAGCGGATCTCGACAGTATCAACAATTTCTGAGAAGGTAAGGGATGATCTGGGTTGAGCCGGTCCAGTGTTAGGCTCGTGGTTATCCGAATAAGTATTGGATTGCCAACCCCCGCGACTGATTTTGACCGGAGTTGGGGGAGCTACCTCATCCAAGGAATTGTAAGTACCACAGGCAGGACATTTGCCGAACCATTGGGAGGACTCAGCACCACAGGCATTACACACATAGAGCGTTTTAGGCTTCGGCATCCTACTTGAAAAGTCTTAAAAACTCTTAAAAAAACTCAATAATTAAATTAACATTAATGAAAGTCAAGGAAGACTTCACCAGCAAGGAAAATATAATTCTCAACGATAAAACCAACTTTGTAAAGGGTTACATTTTAGAGATAAACTACTGATAAATTAATAAATCATTAATCTTACTTCACCATTTCAGGAGTATAACGTCCATTGGAAACTCATAAAGAAAAAATTCTTGTTGTTGATGACGAGGCCAGTATCCGTCGAATATTAGAAACTAGGTTATCCATGATTGGCTACGAAGTAGTCACAGCCGCTGATGGAGAAGAAGCCCTAAACACATTTCGTGATACAGAGCCTGACCTAGTGGTGTTAGATGTGATGATGCCAAAGCTAGACGGCTATGGTGTCTGTCAAGAATTACGCAAGGAATCAGACATTCCCATTATTATGCTAACTGCTTTAGGGGATGTAGCTGACCGGATTACCGGTCTAGAGTTAGGAGCAGATGACTATGTGGTCAAGCCCTTTTCTCCAAAAGAATTGGAAGCCCGTATTCGTTCCGTACTGCGCAGGTTTGATAAAGTGGGGGCTGCTGGTATTCCTAGTTCTGGGGTGATTCATGTCGGGAGTATCAAAATCGACACCAATAAGCGACAAGTCTACAAAGGGGATGAGCGGATTCGCCTGACTGGGATGGAGTTCAGTCTTCTAGAGTTATTAGTCAGACGTTCCGGAGAACCATTCTCCCGTTCTGAAATTTTGCAGGAAGTGTGGGGCTATACCCCTGAACGCCATGTGGATACCCGTGTAGTAGATGTCCACATCTCCCGGTTACGAGCCAAGTTAGAGGATGATCCTAGTAATCCTGAGCTAATTCTCACCGCACGAGGTACAGGTTATTTGTTCCAACGGATCATTGAACCAGATGACAAATAATAACACCTTGATGTTTCGTTTCAGCTGCGTAAGTCCTGAACTAATAACCAACAGGTGAGTGATGGCTAAACCCGACCAAAATGATGTACTGCGGCTGCTGCCATTTGCGGTTGGAGGATTGGCAGGGGGTCTGTTGCTGATCAATCGTTTATTAACCTCCCAGCTCACCAATTCTCAAGCTCGTTCTGATGCTGTAGGGGTAATTGTTTGTGCTGTATTGATTTTGACAGGTTTACTGTGGCAGCAGGTACAGCCCAAACCTCCTGATGCCGTTAAACTGATTGGCGAAGAGGGTTTCGACCTCGCTCCAGAGCTGCCAGATCAGGTCAAAACTGAATTAGCCTGGGCATCCCATCTATTACTGACTAATACAGTAACGCGATCGCTTGTGGTGGTATACCAAGGCAAAGTCCTGCTCCGGCGGGGGATCTTGGGCAAAAATCCCCAAGTCGAGCCTGGAGCCATTCTCAAGCGGGTTCTAGAAACTCAAAAAGCCGTGTATCTGGTTAACCTGAAGCTCTATCCAGGGCGACTTGAATTTGACTACTTGCCTGATAACACACAAGGTGTCATATGTCAACCGATTGGCAACCAAGGAGCGCTAATTTTGGCAGCCAATGCTCCCCGAAGTTACACTAAACAAGATGAAAAGTGGATTGAGGGGATTGCTGATAAAGTCGCCAATACTCTCTCTGGTCATTTATAAGATGTGGGTACCGCTTCGAATTTAAATAATGTGGTTAATCATTTTGTACTGGTTCCTGATTCTGCTGATGCTAGTAGGCATTATTGGTTCGGTTGTTCCTGGCATTCCCGGTGCCATGTTGATTTTAGCTGCCACCATAATTTGGGGTATTGCTGAGGGCTTTAGTAGCGTCACCTGGGCATTGGGCGTAGCTATCTTTGTGTTGCTACTGGGTATGGGGGTCGATTTTTTAGCCGCTTACTGGGGAGCCAAAAAAGCTGGTGCTAGTAATTGGGGACAAATTGGTTCCATAATCGGCTTGTTCATGGGGGTGTTTGGTCTTTTACCCGCCTTGCCCTTCGGCGGACCGTTACTAGGGATTTTGCTTGGACCGTTGTTAGGGGCGTTTGTAGGTGAGTTTCTCTATCAACGGAAGTTAAAGTTACAGGATAGAATTAAGCAATCCTTTAAAGCTGGCTTGGGGATTGTAGTCGGTTCATTGGTAGGAAATTTGATTCAGGCAATGCTTGCGATCGCTACTGTGGTGGTGTTTATTTTCACCACTTGGCCCCCAGGTGCAGGGATTTAGCTTGAAATTTAGATTGAACAGGGTGATGGGGTGCACTACTGCCTGCTAAATAACGCTAACTAACAAGTTCACCGACTCAGCAATTTGCACCGTAGGCGATCAAGGGCATAGCAGGCGCTGATGTGACGTAGGTCAGACCGACTCCGATGTTGACCCAAGGTGTACTTGTAGCATTCTAAAATGCCATCTGGTCCGGCTAGACCAATGTAAACTAGACCCACAGGCTTGGTATCGGTATTGCCTCCAGGTCCAGCTATGCCTGTAATACTAAGTGACCAGGTTGAAGAAAGAAGCGATCGCACTCCTGTTGCCATTTGCTCTGCTACAACCTTACTTACCGCCCCCATCGCCTTCAAGTCTGAGGAATTCACTCCCAGTACACCAGTTTTCACAGCGTTATCATAAGCAATGATACCCCCCAAAAAATAATTAGAACTCCCCGGGACACTGGTTATCATACTGCCAATACCGCCACCAGTACAGGATTCTGCTACGCTCAACGTTTCTGAGGCAGCCGTTAATAGCTGACCCACTACAGAGGCTAGGGTATCGGTGTCAGTACCGAAATAGTTAATTCCCCCAATCTCCTGTAATTTTTGGGCTACTGGTTCAATGAACTGTTGTGCTTCACTTTCTGAAGCCGCACGGGCCGAAACTCTTAACCTCACTTGTCCCTTACTAGCATAGGGAGCAACGGTGGGGTTGGTAAGGTCAAAAAAGGGAGCAACTTTCTCAGCCAAAGCCGATTCTCCAATCCCCCAAAACCGCAACATCCGGCTATAAACGATTTCTTTACCCCAGCCTTGGCTTTTGAGATAGGGAACAGCCGTGTCTCGCCACATCTGATTCATTTCCCTAGGAACACCAGGAAACGTGAGAATGCTTAAATCAGCACGGGGTTTCCAGATGATACCAGGAGCTGTTCCATTCAAGTTGGGTAATACTTGTGCCCCTTCTGGAATTAGGGCTTGCTTGCGGTTATTGGTAGTTAATTGACGTCCCCGCCGGGCAAACTTCTGAGTGATGTCCTCTATAACATCTGGTTCTTCAATCAGAGGAGCCCCAAAAAATTTAGCGATCGCTTCCGTGGTCAAGTCATCGGGCGTCGGACCAAGACCACCAGTAAATATTAGGATAGTGGAGCGCTCACTAGCAATTGCCAATACTTGCTGTAAACGCCCGATATTATCTCCCACTACTGTCTGATAGTAGTGAGGAATCCCCAATGCGGCTAGCTCCTGGGCTAAAAACTGAGAATTGCTGTTGAGAATATCCCCCAGCAGCAGTTCGGTACCTACACAAATAATTTCTGCACTCATCGATTATGCCTCAGGGGCAAGATAACATTCATTTCTTTCGGCTCTTATCTTATAATCCCACACTGACAGCAATTTTAAAACTATAGCGTTTTCACATGATATGTGAAACTAGGATTGATCTAAAAAGGTAACAGGTAATAGGTAATAGGTAATAGGGAGTAGGTAATATAGCATTAAAAAATATCCTAATTTATTTATTATACCTATAAATATAGCAGAAGTCAGAAGTCAGAAGTCAGAAGTCAGAAGTCAAACTCTTGCGCTTACAAAGGGTGTGAGACTTTTGTCATGTCCTAACTGCTCTGGCGACTGCTATACTATAATTTTATTTTTCATGAAAAATAAAATTATGTTAGGTAAATTAAGAGCAGCATAAAATATATACCAGTATTTTTTTGTGTTATGCTAAATCATCAACATTGGGGTTGATTATCTATTTTTAAATGCTATATTTAGTAGCGTTTGATAGGGTTTATCATAGTTATGATGTACACAGGTTTTTTTTCCGATTCCCTGTGGGTGCATCTCACTGTCTTGATGATTTTTAACGACAAATTAAGTACATTTTCTTATCCCCCACACCCGGTCACCCCACACCTGAGGTCTTTGTAAAAAACCTACCCTTATGAGGGAGGGTGGGGAGGGTGGGAAGTGTGGGGAGGGTGGGAAGTGTGGGGAGATGGGGAGATGGGGGAAATTTTTATTAAGGGTAATTATCCTGACATGATATTACGGCAAACCAGTAGGTCAAGGCGAGGGTAGTGATAAACATGATGTCAAAGCCTCCGAGGGAAAATGCCTGGAGACTGATTCGTCGGGTTCGTTTCACATAGGTGCGCTCTTACCATTAAGAATTAAATTCGCCACGGGTCGCACCTGAGTTGCTCATGATCCTGACCCGGTGATGGCCTCACGAAAACAACATGATAAACGACGGTATCGACTGGAATTCAAAATACTTTCGTACCAGTACGTGGTTGATTAGTTTTGTCAGTCAACCAGGGTTAATTCAGTTTCCTTAGCAACACCTTATCAAATTCTCAGTTAACGGTCACTTCCTCCTCAGTTAAGACCTGCATTCTAGTAATTAAAGATAAGCAGTTAACCAATTAAGCGAATCAACCTTAGGAGGAACAAACATGAAACGTCTCGTACTTGGCAGTTTAGGCACTTTGTTGATTGCCACCGCTACCACTCCCGTCTTAGCATCGGAAATCGCTGCCAACTCCACCACCAGCCGTAACAATATTGTCGAAGTTCAACCGT
>NZ_JAAHGN010000242.1:6536-8169 GCF_010672485.1 Moorena sp. SIO2C4
ATGAAACGTCTCGTACTTGGCAGTTTAGGCACTTTGTTGATTGCCACCGCTACCACTCCCGTCTTAGCATCGGAAATCGCTGCCAACTCCACCACCAGCCGTAACAATATTGTCGAAGTTCAACCGTTTAACCTGGTCTATCTCGGTTATCAAGGCTACTTTGCTGACCAAGGTATTCCCAGTAATGCTGCTTTCATCAGCGCTGTAAAAACCAAGAGAATTACCGCCAAAGACCTCGTAGCCAGTGCTATTGAAAGAGGAAGATTATCCCCAGAAACTATCAATGATTCTAGCTATCTGGCTCATGTAAACACTCAACTATCCAACCTGGATCGGGATTAATACTTATGTAAACATTAACTGATAGCTGAATGCTTACATAAGTTAAGACCTACATTCTAGTAATTAAAGATAAGCAGTTAACCAATTAAGCGAATCAACCCTAGGAGGAACAAAAATGAAACGTCTCGTACTTGGCAGTTTAGGCACTTTGTTGATTGCCACCGCTACCACTCCCGTCTTAGCATCGGAAATCGCTGCCAACTCCACCACCAGCCGTAACAATATTGTCGAAGTTCAACCGTTTAACCTGGTCTATCTCGGTTATCAAGGCTACTTTGCTGACCAAGGTATTCCCAGTAATGCTGCTTTCATCAGCGCTATAAAAAGCAAGAGAATTACCGCCAAAGACCTCGTAGCCAGTGCTATTGCAAGAGGAAGATTATCCCCAGAAACCATCCATGATTCTAGCTATCTGGCTCATGTGAACACTCAACTATCCAACCTGGATCGGGATTAATACTTAGGTAGCGCATATGCGCTACCTCCCAGCGTCGAAGCCTGTGCCACGCAAGCTACGCGGTCAGCTGACCGCTGTCAGCTGATTTTCTCTAGAATCAGCGCGTCACTGTTGTATACTCCAGTTGAGAGCCCTGAGCTCGATAGTGATCATCATCCTACTTTGTCTGACCGTAGAAGGATGGAAAACTCAGCTCAAGCTCAAAAAAGTTACGGTAGGGAATAGCGAAACGGAAATCCAAAAGGATCTCAAACCCTTGGAGACCTATCTGTAAGTGGGGTGTAGTTGAGTATGAAAATTATCAGCCTATTAGCTGCGATCGCAATATTTATAATCTCGGCTTGTTCCAATCAATCCGTGTCAACACCACTAACCGTCACCATGCATTTGACTGATACCAAAGGCATTGGTGAAGAGATTGGCATTGTCAAAGCAACCCAAACCGAGAAGGGTCTGCAGCTAACTTCGAATCTGTCTGGATTAACTCCTGGAGAACATGGCTTCCATGTCCATGCAAAGCCCAACTGTGGTCCAGGCCAGAAGGAAGGTAAAGTAGTTTCTGGCTTAGCTGCTGGTGGTCATTATGATCCAGAAAATACCGGCAAACATGAAGGACCATTCGGTAATGGTCATTTAGGTGATTTGCCAAGGCTAGTGGTTAATAAACAGGGTGTTGCTAAGACTCCAGTAGTAGCCCCACGGTTAAAGGTTGCTGACCTTAAGGGTCACTCTCTGATCATTCACGCTCAAGGTGACAATTATTCAGATATTCCCAAACCCTTGGGAGGGGGTGGTGCTCGAGTGGCTTGTGGTGTGATTTAGCAATAGTGTTGA
>NZ_JAAHGN010000243.1:0-8126 GCF_010672485.1 Moorena sp. SIO2C4
CGCTTCAAATCCATTGGTTCGATCATTGATGTAATTAACCAGATTGCGTTGTAGGCGGGAGTGAAAGAGGGTTGGCATTGGTTTTTGGACTGCTCGCCCATCAATTAATTCCCATGCCGGAGAAGCCTCAATATTGGGTTGAGTGAGAAATTCTCGGAGGGCAATCCTTGGAATCGACTGGGTCATAGCTGCTTACAAAATTTCACTGGTTCAGTTTATACCAACCATACTAGAGCCCAAATCTTGCCCAGGGTTGCCCAAGAGAAGCACGCTTCCCTTGCCCGATTACAGACTAGGGCGTGTTTTCAAAGTTTTACGCAAGATTATGATCCCCCCCAGCCCCCCTTAAAAAAGGGGGGAGCCATACTCAAAGTCCCCCTTTTTTAAGGGGGATAATGGGGGATCTCCGAGGCAAGAAAACACGCCCTAACCCTTCAAAGATTAGCTTGCCTAAATGTCTTTCTCATCCGCTTAAAGTTCCACAGACCAAAGATTAACCAGAAAGCTAGTAATCCTGTGGTTAGCAGTAACACTACCGATGGGCCAAATTGCACAATCAGTGCTGGTGCAGCAGCAGTAAACAAGCCACCACCTACTATCGGTTCAAAGAACAACTGTTTGTAGGCGAAACTCTCAAAAGCACCGGTATGGTTATCTGGGTCTACCATCTGGATCAACAAGATACCGGTTGCTGTCACTCCCATGGATTGTCCCATATCCCCGATGCCACGCTCAAACCAGTATCTGGGGAGTATACGGGGTGCCAGGAAAATAAATCCCCAGATGTTCCAGACGATGCCAGCGATCGCAAGAATTAAAAATGGCAAGAGGTTGTTTCCCAGCACTCTTAGGGAAATCGACGCTAATGCGGTCACAATTACCACATCTAGCGCTACGCCAGAGATACGCTCCTGCAAGGGTCGAATAATTAGTGACCCCAGTCCTAGACGCACGGTTACTACTTGGACAATCAAACCACCAATTAGTGCCATGGGAAAAAGAGGCACATACTGAATGACTTGAAAGCCACCGGCTCCCCAAGTAACTGACTCAATAAACTTGAGCACTGCCAGGATTAGCCAGCCGATTGCGATCGCAACTCCTACAAAAGCAAGGTTCAATGACAGGGGATCGATCAGTAAACCATCCATTAATCTCGCTCTGGTTAACCTGACTTCCGTAGGTTCTCGTTGAATTGTCTGTTGAATTGTATTTTGAATTTTATCCCGAAACTGTTGTAGCTCACTGCTGGGATCAGGGCTCCTGTGGATGTATCCCTTGCGCCTGCCCCAGCTTGCTAGCCAGGTACCTGCGATCACTCCTGAGAGAATACCGACTGTAGCCAAGCCTAGAGCCAAGTCACCACCGTCGTTAAAACCGAGTTTTCTAAAGGTATTGGTCATGCCAGCAGCGGTGCCGTGACCGCCTTCAAAGGCAACTTCGATTAATGCACCTGCGATGGGATCGACACCGAATATCGGACTCAAGACTAACAGAACTAGCAGCAGTCCAATCACATATTGTCCCCAGGCCAGGGTTTGACCGAATGCTACCTGAGGTGCCGCTTTGCGCCAAATTTTTATGGGACTGGGGATAGCTTCACCTAAAAATAAGGCGGCGAAGACAACATTGATAAAGACACCAGGAGACTGAGACCAAAATGTTGCCATGGCTTTCGGAAACAAACCCCCAGCTAGTAAGGAATCTGTACCTGATACGGTAGATGCGATCGCACCCAATACTCCTGGTCCGAGTAACAATGCTACTCCCCCAGCAATAACCGATTCTGGTAGATAAAGGGATTGAAACAGCGGAACTTTCTGTTTGAGAAACCTGCCGATCAGGAGTAAAATCCCGATCATGATCAAAGCAAATAAAGCATTGATGAGCGTAAACATAGCACCTTCCCCTCAGTGGGATAGTTACACCACCGAAGTCAACTGCCTCTGCTAACTAAAAATTTCAAATGTGACGGTAAAGCTTTGATGGTAAAGCTTTAACAGTAAAGCATCGTCGGCGAGTTGAGTCTATCGTGGTGAAGCTGAATAAAAAATTATTGTAACTCAGGCGAGAGATAAAATTCCGTCTAGTCTCTAGTTTTTGGGTCAGGGTAATCGGACATATCGCATTTCTCACAATATTACACAATATTAATTGTCAGAATTTATGATCGGAACTTCCCTACTCCCTACTCCCTACTCCCTACTCCCTACTCCCTACTCCCTACTCCCTATTCACTATTCCCTGTTTCCTTTGCTATATGATAAATACTCAAGCATATGTTATCTAACCCATGACTTCTACTCAATACCGTAATCCTGCTCCCACTGTTGATATCATTATTGAACTAATCGACCGACCCCATCGACCGATTATTTTGATTGAACGGGAGAATCCCCCCCTAGGCTGGGCAATTCCCGGTGGCTTTGTAGATTACGGCGAGTCGGTAGAAACAGCAGCGCTGCGGGAAGCTAAGGAAGAAATCAGCTTACAGGTTGAACTAATTGAGCAATTCCAGGTGTATTCTGACCCTAGTCGTGATGCCCGTAAACATACCATTAGTATTGTGTTTTTAGCTACAGCAACTGGTGAACCAAAAGCGGCTGATGATGCTAAAAATCTCGGCATTTTTCACCCTTGGGAAGTTCCATCTAATCTCTGCTTTGACCACAACAAGATTTTGCGGGATTATTGGAATTATCGCCATTATGGAATTAGACCTAGGCTATCTGCGGAAGTGATACAGTAAGTCATCAACTAGGGATACATTGAAGCAACCTGAATGCAAACATCAGCCTGTAATCCTGATAATTAAGAAAAGTTAAGGATTACACACTCATGAACATCAAGCCCTCTTTAATGGCAGCTGCTACTGTAACCATCGCTGCTTCTACATTGACCGCCATCTCTGCTGAAGCGGCTGCTCTTGACTTCGATATTTCTCCATTTACCGGTTCTCCAGCTACAGTCAACATTACTTTAGAGGAAGTTGGCAATGATGTTAAGTTTAACTTTGAAGTGACTGATACCTTGGCCGACATCACTGGGGTATTCTTCGATATTAACGACACTTTCAATTTGAACTCAAATGATTTGAGTGTTAGTGGCAATGATGTAACCGGGGGTTTGGTAACCAATACTAAGAATCTTGGCAATGGTGTCAATCTCAACGGTGGTGGTCCGAGCAACCCTGGCTCATTCGATTTTGGTTTAAAGATTGGCACCAATGGTATCGGAGGTGATGATATTCAAGCCACTAGCTTTACCCTATCTCACGCTACAGAAGCCTTAACTCTCAATATGTTTAAGGAGCAAAAGTTTGCAGTGCGTCTGCAAAGTGTAGGGTCTAATCGTGAAGGCAGTAGTAAACTAACAGGAATATCCCCTATAAAAGTTGTCTACCCCTCTGATAACAAACCAGTTGGTGTACCGGAACCCTCCACTGTACTGGGATTAGGCTTATTCGCTGTAGGTCTAGCTGGCACACGCCGCATTGTCAAAACCTAAGGAGTTGATATCAATCAAACCGATTTTGTCTTGGCTATTACCATTAGCTGAATGCTTAAACCAATAGGGAAATAATGAAATTGGATTGTGATTCCATCGTCATCACAAACAATGATTGGTCTTCATAAAGGATACTCATGGTTTTGATGCTTCAGTTTCTGTAATGGTAGAATTGGAGAGATTAACTAAATGCAGGGTGTATCTACTTTTCCTTGAAACCGGGAAATAAGAATGACTAGGGCAAGCATCCCTGCTGATAATATCACATTAGGATATCACATTTCAGAGTTTACAGATAGCTTTAAGAACCTTTAGCAATTGAATAGAACTATCAGATTCCATCAGGTTTAGTAATGGCATCAGCTGATAAATTGGGGAAGTTTCCTGCTGTAGATAAACAAACTGATAACGTAATCCATTGGTCACTAGCCCCCATACCGATTTCTGATGCTCTAAACTTTTATAGGCATAGGTCAGTAATTGTGGTAAACCTGCTGTTACGTCAACTAGACTGTTTTTCGTTTCGATTACCAATACCCAAAAATAGTTATTAGCTGATGTTGGTTGCTGGTTGTTTATTGCTAGAATATCAAGCCGCCCTGTAATTCGTGTCTCCTCCTCTTCACTATCAATTTCGGCAATCCCCTCTTCCACGGAAATTGTAATCGGATAGTGATAGAAGCCAGCTAATCTTAGCAATGGAGCAATAACTACTAACTTCACCTGCCCTTCAGAGACTTTTCCTGATCTTAGATAGGGGCGAAAATCATTCTTTATTTGCACTAGTTCCTGCTTTTCAACGTCTTTTAACGGTTCTAAGGATAACAAGGGTGTGAATGAACCATCATAATGTTCTTCGAGATTCAAAAGACGATGAACATCATCCAGGGATAAGTTACTAGGGTTTAAAGTTTTCATTAGATACTTAATTTTTCTCCAATGCTAAAACAGTTTTGATATTACAAGTTTTCTGATTCCACATATATGCCCCTAATCCAACAGCTAGGTTATAACTACAGTAGTTGCTAGTGGTGCTTTAGGGGGGGCTTGCCTTCATTTTCCACCTCTTCGCACTTTGTTGGGAAAGCCTGCCCGAAAATTGTAATGGGTAAGATGCCCATTCCACGGCTGATGCCCATTCCACCCACCAGCCCAAACAGCTTTTAGGAGATGCACCCTTTAGCACCTCAAGTACCGTGCCCATAGCCCATAAGCTTAATGCTTACAGTCTTCGAGGTCAGAATTCAGTATTCCCAAGGGAGATCCGGTGACTTGCTGAAAAGCTGGGATTGATGATCGTGATTTTTTTTTGCATCATAGAAGTAACTCCTACTTGGTTGGGAGGAAAGCCGCGCTGGTCATGATTAACGGGCATACTCAGCGCGGTTCTTAGTCTCATTTTTTACCTTCTATAGTAGAGATAAATCTTCGAGAAAATGCAAGGATTAATTAAAATATTAACATTTATTTACAAAAATGTTTTTAGCTATATTAATTGACTATTATTTAAACTCTTTTTTTGTACTATTATTGATTAATAATCATCATTTATATCCGGTAAAATTTTATAAAAAATCATTTGTATTGATAGCCATAAGGTTGTGTAATCTGCGGAACACTTTTTTGTTATATAGCGGTTTTTAATTAGGTGAGGTACATGTTTTTAGGGAGCTAAGGCCGTGGGCTCCGCTTTCGGCAAAGCCGAAAGCGAACGGAGCTGGAAGCAGTGAAGTCATAAGGTAAGCATATATGCTACGCCCACGCTACTTGAAGTGCCGTCAGCCGTCAGTAGTCAGTAGTCAGTAGTCAGTAGTCAGTAGTCAGCCGTCAGCCGTCAGCCGTCAGCCGTCAGCCGTCAGCCATTGGCTTTTGGCCACGCTACTGTTCGCGCAGCACCTCAAGTAGCGCAATCGGTGCTTAAAATAAACCTATGCAGGCCTATGGCCACGCTACGCGAACGGGATAATTTAATTCAGATTAAATTTTATTCAAAAGCTAATAGCTAATAGCTGATAGCTGATAGCTGATAGCTGATTGCTGATTGCTGATAGCTTACCTCAAAGCTGACCCATGCCAGCAGAAACTGATTCTTTCTCTAATGCTAAAACAGTTTTGATATCACAAGTTTTCTGATTCCAGATATATGCCCCTAAGCCAACAGCTACATTAGAAATACAGGCAGCGGCAAAGATACCATTAACCCCAAATAGCTGACTGCCTAGATAAGCCAATGGGATGTAAAGCACTACCATCCGAGTCACCATCATCACCACTGATGGTAAGGGTTTACCTAAGGCATTAAACGTCGAACTGGCAACTAGAATCACGCCTGTTCCGGCATAGCTAATCGGGACATTGACACTCCCCGGTCTAAAGACGCGGGGATTCTTGCTTCAACGAGCCAACTTGCTCAACCAGACCGGAATCAGGAAGAGTAGAGGTCGATTCTCTGCAAGCGTTTTGGTTTAAAACCAGGGTTCCGATGTGCCCCACCGTACCCAAGGCTCGTTTAAGGATGTTGATCGCGGCATTGTGGTCACGGTCTAACTCGCACCCACATTTACAAACGTGAGTCCTAGTTGATAGCGACTTCTTGAGCACTTCACCACATTCAGAACAATTTTGGCTTGTGTAGGCAGGGTTTACTGCAACAGTTACTCTGCCGAATTTAGTCCCAAAATGCTCGATCCATTTTCTAAATTGATACCAACCAGCATCATTAATAGACTTGGCGAGGCAGTGGTTTTTGACCAGATTTTTTACCCTCAAATCTTCATAGGCGACCAGGTCGTTAGACCGGATTACGCAACGTGCCAGTCTCTTGGCATGTTCTTCACGCTGCCTACTTATTTTAAGGTGCGTCCTGCCTAGTCTATTAATGGCTTTTTTACGGTTGGCTGAGCCTTTCTTTTTTCGATAAACTCGGCGTTGATAAAACTTTAATCTCTTTTCCCCAGTCCTGTAAAAACGGGGATTAGGTTCAGTCTTACCTCTGGAGTCGGTATAGAACTCTTTTAAACCTACATCTAGACCAACAGTCGCATCAGCAGGTTTTAATTGTTCTTTTACATCGACTGAAACACAAAACTGGACATAGTAACCGTCTGCCCTTTTGACAATCCGAACTCGCTTGATTTGTTTCTTGTCAAATCCCCACAAGTCCCATGTACCTTTGAGTTTAAGCTTCCCAATTTCTTTCTTGTCAGTGAATGTAATTGATTTATTGTCAGGGGACAGCTTCCATCCTGACTGCTTATATTCGACTGACCTGCAATGCTTTTGAAACTTAGGGAAACCTTTCTTTCCAGATACTTTTTTCTTACAGTTCTCAAAAAAGCGAGCAATTGATGACCATGCCCTTTCAGCCGCAGCTTGTCTAGCGGTTGAGTTCAGTTCATTGGCAAACGGAAAGTTCTTAGCTAAGGTTTTGCAATACTTATTGAGGTCGTATTTGTTAAACCCTTTATTATCCATCCACAAACGGAGACAGCTATTCCGTACAAACTTCACAGTCCGGATGGCTTCGTCTATGGATTGATACTGTTTCTTTTTCCCGTATGCCTTGAACTCAAGTATGATCATCAGAACTCGACCTTTTCTGTTATATTATTATAATACGTTTAGCACAAATTTACAAGTCATGTTGCTATATTTTTTTTTTTTAGTGGGACAGGACTCCCTATAGCTAAAAAGCTAAAAGGCGCGTCAAGCCGCTATCAACTTTCATCTCCGCTCGCTTTGTGACGGAGTTTTCAGTTGTTAAAATCCTAATAACTGCAAACACTCCCCAAATCATCGGTATCGTTAGTCGGGTTAGCTGGGAGCTCACCTTCCCTTCAATCAGGTTTTGCTTCATGGTAGGGCATACCTTAATTAATCTTAATAAAATTTAACTAAATTTAATTGGTTTTGAGGATTTATCTAGAGAAAGGGCAAGAGGATAAAGAGGATAAATGAGTTAAAACAGGTAAATTAAGTAAATAGTTTCGGCTCATCTATAACTGAAGTTCCCCTGTACTTTTGTACTACTAGAGCACGGAAAGGCTATCCCCATAAGGGATAAGCTTTATTTAGCCTACTCTTTGTGTGCCCATGTAATTTTCCAATTTTCTTAAGATTCAAGGTTGGGTAACTTTGGCGATAATGTAGTCATGTATATAGAACGAGTTCCCAATCGAAACTCACCACCTGCTGTCCTTCTCAGGGAATCATACCGAGAAGGAAATAAAGTTCGTAAACGCACCCTAGCTAATCTGTCTAAATTACCTGATGATGTCATCGAAAATTTACGCATTGTACTCAAAGGAGGAGTGGCCGTTGAAAATTATGGGGAGGCTTTTCAGATAAAAAGAAGCTTACCTCATGGCCATATTTCCGGGGTTCTAGGCACTCTGAACAAATTAGGAGTTCCAGAACTAATAGATGGTAAAGCTTCAAAAAATCGGGCAGTTATCATCGCCATGATAGTTGCCCGAATAATTGACCCCTGTTCAAAATTGGCAACGGCTAGAGGATTAAATCAGGAAACTTGTGGTTCATCTTTGAGCCATCTACTCGGATTAGAATCAACAGATGAAGATGACTTATATGAAGCCCTAGATTGGCTGATAGCTAGACAA
>NZ_JAAHGN010000244.1:0-8126 GCF_010672485.1 Moorena sp. SIO2C4
TCCCAATCTGGTAATTCGGTCATTGGTCTTTGGTCATTGGTCTTTAGTCTTTGGTCTTTGGTTTTTAGTCATTGATCATTACCTCAGTTTAATCGTCAAACCAGCTGGCACGCCATGCTGCTTCGGCTTGAGCAACTGCCTTTTGCCGCTGTTTTTTGTAATACTCTCGCTTCAGTTGACTCATTTTAGCTAATAGATCTCTAATTTTCTTACGTCCAGGGGTCAAGTTAGGGTCTGCAAATTCTATCTCAGATAAGCGCAGCTTAATGGCAATAATACGGGTTAATCTGGATTCATCTGTTTCGCCATCACCTTTAGTTTCCATCATTATTTTGATAATATTGGGGGATTCAGCCGTTTCGATTGCAGATGCTTCGACTTTTGCCGCTGCTTCTAGGATTTCTTGGGGAAATTTGTCTGGTATAATTGAGGATTTATGCAAGATCCGATTGGTTTCCACAGAGACATCTTGAATAGTTTTGGTGATCCCACTCTCTAGGTGCTTGAGCCATTCCTCCAGTTTCTCTATGCTATTTCGTGGGTTACTCGTCAACTCAGCTGCTGGTGATGGCTCGGTTGGAGCATTAAGAAATGGAGAGTCTTCTGTAGATGAAGGTATTTCAGATGAAGGCATTTCAGAGTCATGATCAGAGTCATGATCAGAGCCATCAGTAGTAGCTGACCTTGACTCTTGCCACTGTTCTAGGAGTGATGGCAACTGTTGTTGAGTCTCTTGAGCCAGCTTTCGTAGGGATTGCTGTAACTGTTGCCGACTGTTAACCGACAAATTTAGAAAAGACTCAGGATACCCTTGAGTACAAATCCGATAGGCAGCCATAATCAGCTGCTGCCCGACGCATTGACCTAAAAAGGTCAAATAGTTAGAGTAGGTTGTTTGGAATTCTTTTGCCAAATGGGTGATGGCTTCCTCTAAGGCTGCCAATTCCTGGTCAATTCGATTCACTGCTGTTATTTATACAATTCCATAGCTAATCCCTTGAGCATATCAAATACATGCCTAGTCTACAGTATGCCCATTCTTATAGTTGTACCATGATCGGCTTCTACCCGTAGGAGTGTCAAATTCTCGTTCGCCCAATTAGCTCCCCAACTAGACGTTGCATCTGCCTAGTTTTAAGTACGATCATTTTTTGTGAAAAACAGTATATATTGATACAGAATTATAACAGAAAAAGATATTAGATCAAAACACCTCAAATACAAACCTATCAACTAGTCAATAACCTCACCTAATCCGAAAGGATGTAGATGGGTTACTAAAGAGGTAAGACTTTATTAGAGTTGACCAAAAATTTTGGGTTTCAAGCCTGGCCTTTGGCCACGCTACTTGAGGTGCCCTTCTAGGGCGACTTTTCCAGAGTTGATACATAATGAGGATGTAGCCTAGCACAGGCAGGATTCGTCGGTACTGCCAAGCTCCCCAACGACGTAAAGCGATGCTAGTACACGAGGCGCGAAAAACCTCATCGGTGCGCTTGACCCGTAATTAAATTCGCCACGGGTCGCACCGCCAAAACCCATGGATCAAGCGCGGATACCGAAGAACCAGTAAAGTCAACTTTCACCAATTAACGTACCGTGGGGCACAGGGGAACGTATTTAAACGCTTAGGGAGACAAGCCCACTGGGGTTAGTTAAATTAGGCTCGGTATTTGGTTCTTTAGAACGGATACTTGGCTTAAGTATTGCCTTTCGGATAGCTAATTTTAAGGCGTGTCGTAGAACATTGAATCTCCGCTCATAAGCGAGCAGGGAGTGTCAATAGACCACAAGCGTGTTTAGCTGGTAACCACTTCCTTTATATTTACCCAGTTCGGATTATCAGCAAATTTTCGTGAGCATTAGTGCATGGTAGTTGAGAAATCGTGGCGTACGTGGTCGAGGGGAGTAATCACTTTTACACGAGAGGTTGATCAGCATGTATCGTGTACCAGTTTTATCGAAATTGCTTAGTCAATTTTCTACCAAGAAAACATGCTTACTTGAACCTAGAACTGGATTAATTTCAAAACCATTAGTCTAAACCATTAGTTAGAGGTGCAGCATGTCGGTTGGGGCTAAGTACTTTCAAGGTGGCTTCCATCCCTTGAAAGCACCGTCAGCAAATAACTCTACCAGTGTAGGTGGGGTATCCTGCAGCAATTTTTAATGAAAAATTTCATTTAATGAAATATTTCATTAAATAATGCTTTAATTCCCTTGACTATAGTCCCAGTTATTTGTAAGGTTTTGTCTTAAGACAAGGCTTTAGCTGAAGAAACTCCCTGATTACTGGCCCAGACAGGGGTCTAGCATCTAGCAATCAGGTATGTAAAGGTAGCAGGGTGAGGTCATGATGAGTCCTTGAAAAATGATGGACTATTAGGTTTCGGTGGCTAATTTTACAATTTGTTTCCTGAAGTTTCTCAGTGTGAGGAAGTGTATCAAAAAGAGAGGTAAGTTAACGCTTATTATGTCAAGTTCAAAATCTCAGCGAACAATGAAAAACAAGGGTACCCTAGTAAAATCTAGGCGACCGATGGCTCACCAATCCTCCCGCTCATCGTGGGATTCTCCTTATCTAGAGCCATTGAAAGCGATCGCAAAATCGTTTTCCCCTTACTGGCTCGCCTGTATTCCTCTGACAGGGATAATTGTTCTAGTTTGGCATACAGCTGCTGTTGCCCAGGATAGTGCGGCACCTAGCCCAGCCGAAATTCAGGGAACTCTCAATGCTATCTGGATATTGGTAGCTGCCATCCTAGTTATCTTCATGAATGCCGGATTCGGAATGCTAGAAACCGGCTTCTGCCGCCAGAAGAATGCGGTAAACATTCTCTCGAAGAACCTAATCGTCTTTGCCTTGGCAACCATTGCGTTTTGGGCAATTGGTTTCTCCTTTATGTTCAGCAAAGGCAATGCATTTATTGGGATGTCGGGCTTTTTCCTAAGCAGTGAAGATCCCGCTACCTATGGGTTAGACCCATTTCCGGCAGGTCTACCGATATCGGTATTTTTCCTATTCCAAGCTGCTTTTGCTGGAACTGCCGCAACTATCGTGTCCGGTGCGGTTGCTGAACGGATTAAGTTCCTAGACTTCTTAATCTTCAGCATCCTGATTGTTGGTTTTTCCTACTCCATCACTGGACACTGGGTTTGGAGCAGTGATGGTTGGCTTGGTGCCATGGGATTCTCAGACTTTGCTGGCTCAACCGTGGTTCACTCCGTTGGTGGCTGGGCGGCTTTGATGGGAGCTGCCTTCCTCGGACCCCGTAGCGGTAAGTACGAAAACGGTGAACCTCGTGCTATCCCAGGTCACAACATGAGTATTGCAACTCTTGGTTGCTTGATTCTCTGGATCGGCTGGTTTGGCTTCAATCCCGGTTCTGAGCTAGCTGCTAGTGAGGCAGTTCCCTATATTGCGGTGACCACTAACCTAGCCGCAGCAGCTGGTGGGATTACCGCCACCTTGACGGCTTGGCTAAAAGATGGTAAGCCAGACCTGTCGATGATCATCAACGGGATTTTGGCTGGATTAGTAGCAATTACCGCTCCCTGTAACAATGTCAGCTATCTCTCAGCAGTGATTATTGGTGCGATTGGTGGCATCATTGTTGTATTCTCGGTTTCCTTCTTTGACAACATCAAAATTGATGACCCGGTAGGGGCAATTTCAGTCCACTTGGTCAATGGTATCTGGGGAACCCTAGCCGTTGGACTCTTCGCTAAAGATTCAGGTCTGTTTACCGCCGGTAGTGCCGGTCAACTTGGCACCCAAATCCTGGGTATTCTAGCGATTGGTGGCTTTACCGTGCTGTTTAGTGGTATCGTCTGGTTCGTGCTCAAACTTACCCTCGGTATCCGGGTGACACCAGAAGAAGAACTGGAAGGCTTGGATATTGCCGAACACGGTATGGAAGCTTACGCTGGATTTGTCAAGGAATCCAGTGTGATCCCTAGTTCTAGCATGGGTAACTTCAGTAGTAGTACAGACATGGCTAGTAGCTCTGAATTTTAGAGTTTTGCTAGCATGGTCTATTGCTTTTAACTAGCTTTTGTTAACAGTTGACAGTTAAGCGTTAACTGTCAACTGTCACCTGATGGTATTACCTTTTCCCTAACGGATGTTAGAACAGAAATAATGCCAATTTTTTGTTCATTGAGTTGAAGCGTTGTCCACCTTGGGCTTTAATATCCCTTGCTGCCAATGGGTTCATGATTCTGACTCTCAGCTGGGTACTACTGGGTGAGTATCAGCAGTCAACGTCAAATCCAGTTAGCCATCCTGTGGTAACTACCCGAATTTTAAATCCCACCCCTGAACCAGTAATTGAATTAGGACCACGACACCAGTTAAATTACCAACAATGGTTGGCACTGCTGGAGAGGGAAGCTAAGGTAGTGGCTAATCAACAACCGGAACAGTTAACCGTTCTGCTGGGAGATTCTCTAAGCCTATGGTTTCCCAATGCACTGCTACCCCCAAAACGCTACTGGCTTAATCAAGGACTGTCTGGGGAAACCTCAGCAGGGTTGCTCAAGCGCTTAGATATTTTGGATCAGACTAAGCCAGAAGCAATTTTTGTGATGATCGGCATCAATGACCTAATTCGGGGGGTCAAGGATGAAGCAATTCTAGAAAACCAACGGCTAACGATTCGCTACTTACGGCGAGCCCATACCGAAACTAAGATTGTCCTTCAATCGATTTTGCCCCATGGTGCTGAACAGGCAACCTGGGAAGGACGCGATCGCTTACTTACTATCCCCAACAGTCGCATCCAAAATCTGAACCAGCAGCTAAAAGCGATCGCTCACGCAGAAGGAGCGATTTATCTAAATCTCTATCCCCTCTTTGCTGATAATCAGGGCAACCTGCAACCTGAGCTTAGTACCGATGGCTTGCATCTGAGTCCCCAAGGTTACTTAGTCTGGCGCTATGGTTTACAAATCTTTGAGCAACTTATCCTCCAAGAAGGATTAGCTATTCCTATAGCAAAGGGGACAGGGAGCAGGGAGTAGGGAGTAGGGAGCGGTGCGACCCGTGGCGAATTTAATTCGCCTACGGAAAGCGCACCGAGGGAGTAGGGAACAAAAATTATCACAATTCCTAAACGGATTGCGTCAGGGTTGATTAAAAGTAAATTAATAATAGCAGTGATGGATAAGTAATTTGCTTAAGATAGCTCCATGGATACAAAAGCTTTCAAGCGCTCACTCCAAAAATCAGATAACTACCACCGTAAAGGATTTGGTCACGAAGCCGAAGTTACCTCTCAGTTGGAATCGGAATATCAAAGCAGTCTGATTCAAGAGATTCGTGCCAATAACTATCGGCTGCAACAGGGAGATGTGACCATCCGGCTAGCAGAAGCATTTGGCTTTTGCTGGGGTGTAGAGCGAGCTGTAGCCATGGCTTATGAAACCCGCACCCACTTCCCCAATGAACAGATCTGGATTACCAATGAAATTATTCACAACCCCTCTGTTAACCAGCGTTTGCGGGAAATGTCAGTAGGATTTATTGCCGTTGAGGATGGCAAGAAAGACTTCTCTGTTGTTGGTGCTGGGGATGTGGTGATTTTACCAGCATTCGGTGCTAGTGTTCAGGAAATGCAGCTACTCCACGAGAAAGACTGCAAGATTGTAGATACTACCTGTCCCTGGGTGTCCAAAGTGTGGAACACGGTAGAGAAGCATAAGAAAAAAGAGTACACTTCGATTATTCACGGCAAATATAAACACGAGGAAACCGTAGCAACGAGTTCCTTTGCCGGAAAATATCTAGTGGTGCTGAATCTACAAGAAGCGGAGTACGTTGCCAACTACATTCTCAATGGTGGTAACCGGGAGGAATTTCTCGATAAATTTAAAAACGCTATCTCCGCTGGCTTTGACCCAGAGCGGGATTTAGAGCGGATTGGGATTGCCAACCAAACTACTATGCTCAAGACCGAGACCGAGCAGATGGGCAAACTTTTTGAGCGCACCATGATGAAGAAATATGGTACGTCTAATTTAAACGATCACTTCCAAAGCTTCAATACCATTTGTGATGCCACCCAAGAACGGCAGGATGCCATGTTGGAGCTAGTGGAAGAAAAGCTAGACTTGATGATTGTGATTGGTGGCTTTAATTCCTCCAATACCACTCACCTGCAAGAAATTGCGATTGAGCGACAACTACCATCCTATCACATTGACAGTGTCAACCGGATTATTTCTGCTGATGAAATCGAGCATAAACCCCTACATCAGGAGGTAGAAGTAGCACGAAATTGGCTTCCCTCTGGTTCGATAGTGGTAGGAGTAACCTCTGGAGCGTCTACTCCTGATAAGGTAGTAGAAGATGTAATCAATAAGATTTTTGAACTTAAAGCGACTGCTGTAGCAGTTTAGAACTAACTGGGATTAGTTAAAATTGAAAATTTTAACTGGTTAATAGCCATTAATAATTTTCAATTTTAACAATTTTAAATTAACATCCAAGGGTATAAATTTAATCTAGGCATTCAGCTGACAGCTGACAGCTAAGGGCTGAATGCTTAATAAGGTACAGTCAATTTGATTTCCTCTACTCCCTACTCCCTACTCCCTATTCCCTACTCCAAATTCCCATCAACCATTAGCCTCCAATCGCCACAATAACCATCCTCCTGCTCCGAAACCGAATAAATTAGGTAACCAGGCGGCTACAATAGGGGAGAGAATTCCCGCTATACCAAAACCTCCGATCACAAAGCTCAGTAAGTAGTAGCCAAAAATTACGATTAAACAGACCCCAAAGCTAGTCCCTTTGCTGATTCGTTTAGGTCGAATACTGATGCTTGCTCCCACTAAGCCAAAGATTATACAAATGAATGGAAAAGCAATTTTTTGTTGCATCCGCACTTGCAGCATCCGGAGTTTTTTGCGATCGCCAGCTCCCTGAAGCAACTGGATCATTTCTATGGCTTGAAGAATATTCATCTCATAGGGGTCACGGGCTTTAGTGACTAAATCAAGGGGCGCTCTAGGAAATGGAATTTCTTGATGATCAAAGGTTACTATTTTTTGGAAAGAGGTATTAGGACTAATAAAATAAATTGACCCATGGAAAAAATCCCAGGTATTTTGCGTAGAGTTCCAAAGAGCTGATTCCGATAGAATAATTTTGTTCAACTTACCCAGATTAGACCACTCCAAAACAGTCAAATCTTTCATGGTCTGACCATCAAATTCATTGGCGTAGAATAAGCGTTTGAGTGTCTGAGTAGTTGTGCCATTGGGTTGGGGAAAAGTCTGATACTCTGGATACAGAATACCGTTTTCATTGAAAGCGGGTTTTTCCTGATTAAGAGCTTTTTCTAATGTTATAGTTGCCTGGTAGTTAGCCGCTGGAACAATTAATTCATTGAACAGGAAAGTAATCCCGGTGACCACTAGGCTGAGAACCAGAGCAGGGGCAACCAGTCGGTATAAACTCACACCGCAGCTGCGCAGGGCAATTAACTCACTGTCATTACTCAAGCGAGAATATGCTATTAGTGTCGCGAGAAGTACTGATATGGGTAAGGCATAGGACATAAACTCAGGAAACTTCAACAGCACGACTTGGGCAGCAATTGTCCAGGATAGTCCTAACTCAGTGATTTTGACTACCATATCAAACAGGCTACCCACAGCCACACCAATAGATGAAAACCCGCCAACACCAAATAGAAACGGTGGGATGAGTTCAGCAGCGATGTAGCGATCCATCACTGATAAGCTAGGAAAAACGAATTTGAGGAAGTAAGGTTTGCCGAGTTTCAATCTTGTTAAGTGGTTAGAGTTTCAAAAAGCATAGAAAACAATTTCATGCCTTTTGTTGCTAAGTTTTCCCAATCCAGTAAACCTACCATGTTTGTTATGGGAGTATCTGCAAACTATCGCAATTCTGATCACAAGTGGTGTGGGGTGTGGGGTGTGGGGTGTTTTATAGCAGAAGTCAGAAGTCAGAAGTCAGAAGTCAGAAGTAAAACTCTTGCGCTTCTTGATGCAATAGCGAGTGGGGGAAACCCCCAAGACCGTAATGGTGCTTTTTCCGTTGGCGAATTAAATTCGCCACGGGTCGCACCTCTGCATCGCTTACAAAGGGTGTGAGA
>NZ_JAAHGN010000245.1:0-8118 GCF_010672485.1 Moorena sp. SIO2C4
TATCCAGTTGTAAATTTGAATTGGCAGTGCAGTAAATGGATCTTGTGGGTTCATTGGCGGCCTGGTAATGAAGCTCAAGGCTCCGATAGTAATCAAAGGAGCAGTTTCCCCAATTGCCCTTGACAGTGCCAAAATGGTTCCTGTCAGGATACCAGGTAAAGCTAGAGGAAAAATATGCTCTCGAATCACTTGCCAGCGAGTTGCTCCTAAGGCATAACCCGCTTGACGCAAACTATTGGGAATTGCCCGTAGACTTTCACGGGTAGCAACAATAATGATAGGCAGAATTAACAACGACAGGGTTAGGGCACCAGTTAGTATGCTCCTACCATTAGTAATGGGTTCCAACCACCGGACAAACACTTGTAAACCCAATAAGCCGTAAATAATTGAAGGTACAGCAGCTAGGTTAGCGATGTTGATTTCAATAATCTGGGTCAACAGGTTGTCAGTGGCATATTCTTCTAAGAAAATACCTGCCCCTACTCCCAAGGGAAAAGAGACCATTGCTGTTATCACCAACAGCCATACACTACCGATTAAGGGAGGAAAAATACCAGCTTGGAGTGGTTTACGGGAGGGAGGATTGCTGATAAATTGCCAACTGAGCCGGGGCAGACCATCGAAAAAAACATCAATTAGCAATACTGCCAGTATCACTAGGCCAAAAAAGATGGCAACCCAGGCAGCAATGGCGAAGATTTTATCAAAGTTATAGCGCTTGGGTAGCGCCAGGTTGAAGTAACCTGGAGAATCCTCTCCTAGAGGTCTTAGGTCTTGTGCCATTAGTCGTATTTCTCCCGAAAGCGACGGACAAACCAAAAGCTAAAGATATTTAGAACTAAGGTCAGTAAGAACAGGGTCATACCTACAGAAAAAATAGTTTTGTAGGCTAGGGAACCTGCTGGTGTATCTCCCATGCTGACCTGAACGATATAGGCTGTCATGGTCATCACTGGTACTAGGGGATTTAGTCCCAAGGTGGGATTTTGACCAGCAGCAATGCTAACAATCATGGTTTCACCCACAGCACGGGAAACCGCTAGTACAAAGGAAGCAACAATTCCAGATAATGCTGCTGGTATTACTACTCCGATGATGGTTTCTCGTTTAGTTGCCCCCAAGGCATAAGCACCTTGTCTTAAACTATTGGGTACAGCATAGATGGCATCTTCACTTAGGGAAGCTATCATAGGAATAATGGCTATTCCTAAAACAATCCCAGCGCTTAAGGCATTGAATCCTTGTAAATCTGGAATAGCAAATGACTCCGGAATAGGTATAAACCGACCCATCAATGCTATAACCCAATTAATAAAACCAATAAAATCTCTTAAAAAAGGGCTAACTAGCATCAGGGCAAAGTAACCAAATACCACCGTAGGAACCCCTGCTAATATTTCTAGGGCAGGTTTGAGCCAGCGACGGATACCAGGAGATGCATATTCACTCAAGCAGATAGCTGCCAGCAATCCCAAAGGTAATGCCACCATCAGCGCGATTACAGAGGTCAGGAAGGTGGCACTAATCAGCACAAAAATGCCAAACTGGGGATTAGCAAACAAGGGAGTCCATGCTGTATCAGTCAGGAATTTCCAGAGTGATACTTCTTGGAAAAATGCTACTGTTTCAAATATTAGGGTTAGAACAATTCCGATGGTAGTTGCCACAGAAACAAAGGCAAAGGTAGCAAAAACTATTTTTACTACCAGTTCTACCCGCTTGTTTAACTGCCGGTTTGGTCGAAACATCTCAGAGTCTGATGACTCAAAAGATGACGGAGTGGTAGTCATCAGTAAAGTATTAAGTCTTAAGGATCAAGTGTGTTCGCTTGATAGCGTTATCTTACGGTAGGATGCAGTGCCAAGGATAAAGGATAAAGGATGAAGGATGAAAGCTCAATTGTGAGAAATTAAGTGTGAGGAATCAAGTGTGAGGAATGAAATAATTCTACTTATAGATGTACGGCTGATATCTATTAAGGTGACTGCGTGACTTAGCCACTTTGTTCTTTATAGCCTTCAGCCTTCATCGTTCATCCTTAAGTCTTTAAGACATCCTTTACTATTATTTACTTCTCTAATAGCTGTTTCACTTTGGAGCCTTTAGGAGCATTATAAAATACTGTCCCGACTTTGCCGTCGCTAAAGCGCTTTCTCACCAGCACCATAATGTCTTCTGGCATGGGCACATAGCCAACTTCTGAGATTAATTTGGCATTTGCTGCTGCCAACTGATAGTCTACAAAGGCTTTAACTTCAGGTCGAGTTGCAGCCTCTTTCTTGACGTAGATAAACTCTGGGCGAGATAGAGGTTTGTAACTTCCATCGGCAATAGTTGCTGTGCTAGGGGCAACGCAACCACTTCCTCCATCAATCTGTAACAGTTTGAGTTTATCTTTGTTTTCTTCGTAGTAGGCGTAACCAAAGAATCCTAGTCCACCCTTATCAGTAGATACCCCTTGGACAATCAAATTGTCATCTTCACTAGCGGTATAGTCGCCCCGAGAGCCCTTGTCTTTACCAACCGTCTTTCCCGTAAAGTAGTCATAGGTTCCGGAGTCAGTTCCTGGACCATAAAGTCCTAGTTTTTGATTGGGGAAACCAGGACGAACTTGATTCCAGTTGTTGATTTTGCCTTGAGCTGCTGGTTCCCAGATTTTTTTGAGTTCAGAAGTTTTTAGGCAGCTAGCAAAGTTATTGTCTTTGTTAACTACCACAGATAGTCCATCAAAGGCGATGGGTAATTCGATGTACTCAATTCCTCCGTTCTTGCAAAGCTCTATTTCTGATTCTTTGATCGGACGGGAGCCGTTGGAAATATCTGTTTCTCCAGCACAAAATTTCTTGAATCCACCACCAGTACCAGAGACACCGACGGTAACTTGGATTTCCGGATTGGCTTTCTGGAACTCTTCCGCCATTGCCTCAGAGATGGGAAATACTGTACTGGAACCATCTACCTTAACTTGAGCTGTGGGGGCTGAACCACCACAGGATGTAATCCCAACACCTAAGGTTGTGATTAATGCTATTGACAATAAAGAATTCTTTTGAGACAACATGGAATTGGCTTAATTATTTTAGGCGTCACAGCCGGAGTGTACCGCTCCATCATCAAGACTAGGTTAAGCATTGGGTTAAAATTTAATTAAGAAAAGGTTAAATTTATAGTTGGTGTAGTAGGTTTCACTAGCTAACTTACTCTAAAGTGGTATAGTGAAGGATGCCTTTAAAGCTGATATACGTGGGAGATACTGTGGTTCAAGCACCTTTGTCAACTGCTGTAGGTCTATCTGTAGGTTTATCAAATACACCAGGAAGTACACCAGCAAGTACACCAGAACAATGCTTAACATCCCCAGCATCCTTGAATGAGTGGCTGCAAAAGCTAACTGAGGGGATTATTGCAGGCGATCGCATTACTAGAGAGGAAGCCTTAGCCCTTACCAAACTGGAAGGGCAGGATAATATATTGCTGCTGTGCCAAGCAGCTGACAAAGTGCGCCAAGCCTGCTGTGGTAATACCGTGGATTTGTGTAGTATCGTCAATGTAAAATCTGGTGGCTGCTCAGAAAACTGTGGCTTCTGCGCCCAGTCGGCTCACCATCCTGGCGTTGATTCCCCGATTTATGGTCTTAAGTCTAAGCAAGAGATTATGGCTCAAGCTAAGGCAGCTGAAGCGGCTGGAGCCAAACGTTTTTGCCTAGTTAGTCAGGGACGTGGACCAAAGTACAGTAGCCCTAAATCGAAAGAGTTTGAACAAATTCTGGAAACCGTACGGGAGATTATTGCCGAAACCAGCATTAAGCCTTGCTGTGCTTTGGGAGAAGTGACCTCGGAACAAGCCCAAGCCCTGAAAGAAGCTGGGGTAACTCGCTACAACCACAACTTAGAAACCTCAGAGCGGTTTTTCCCAGAAATTGTCACTACTCACAGCTGGCGCGATCGCGTCGAGACGATCCAGAACTTGAAAGCAGTTGGGATTCAAGCCTGCACTGGTGGCATTATGGGCATGGGAGAAAGCTGGGAAGACCGAGTGGATTTAGCTCTAGCCCTGGGGGAGTTAAAGGTGGAATCAGTACCCCTGAACTTGCTCAATCCTCGGTCTGGAACCCCTTTGGGAGAATCTGGGAAGCTAGACCCCTATGAAGCACTAAAAGCGATCGCAATTTTCCGGATGATCCTACCTAAGCAAATCCTGCGCTATGCTGGTGGGCGAGAAGCCGTGATGGGTGAATTGCAGGCAAAAGGGCTAAAATCCGGAATCAATGCTATGCTGATTGGACACTACCTCACCACTCTGGGACAGCCACCAGAGCAAGACCACGCTATGCTGGACTCTTTGGGTCTAACCGGTGGTGAAGCTCCGATTCCCGGAGAATATAACTCTTAGAATAAATAGCCAGAATAAATAGATTATCGATGTAACTGTGTCTGCTCCCAATGAGATTTTGTGGGCCATAATTGGTTTGCTGCTGACAATCGGCGGCACGTTTCTAGAAGCCTTCTTTGTCTCCAATCCACCCTGGGATTGGTCAACTCAAGGTGTTCAAACTATATCCCTAGGGGTTACCTATCAGATTGGAGCAGTCCTACTAGCTGCTTGTTTAGGAGGCAGAAATGCTGGTGCTCTTTCTCAAATTGCCTATGTTGTGATCGGGTTGAACCTCCCAGTCTTTACTCAAGGTGGAGGTATTGGCTATATCAAGGAACCCAGCTTTGGATACATACTAGGCTTTATTGCAGGAGCCTGGGTGTGTGGTTTTTTAGCCTTTCGCGTACAACCACGAGTCGAAACATTGGCATTTAGCTGCCTATGTGGTTTACTAACCATCCATGCCTATGGTGTCGGCTATTTGATGATTTTCCACGGCATCAATTGGTCAGTGCTTGGGGCTGAGCCTCTCATGGAAGCCATCATGAAATATACCATTTCACCTTTACCGAGTCAGCTAGTGGTAATTTGTTCTGTCACCGTTGTGGCATTTGCTCTACGGCAGTTGATGTTTTATTGATAGTCATTGGTAAAAATAAATTTGTTAATTGCTAAGGTTTAATTAACGAACGGCTACTCACTAGATGTGTAAAACGGCTTTGACACTCCCGACTCCCGACTCCCGACTCCCGACTACCGACTCCTAGTAAGTCCCTCACCCAATCAATAAATGCTATCATGACTAATGACTAATGAAAAAAAACCGCCTGTGTTGGTTTGCTGCTGCTATTGGTCTGATTCTGGATCAGCTGACTAAATATTGGGTGGTGCAGAATTTTGAATTGGAAGAGACTCTACCCCTGTGGCAAGGGGTGTTTCACTTTACCTATTTTACTAATACTGGTGCCGCTTTCAGTCTCTTTAGTGAAGACGGCAGCTGGTTGCGCTGGCTGTCCTTAGCTGTGAGTATTGGTTTAATCGCTCTAGCTTGGTTTGGACCAAAGCTGATTAGATTGGAACAGCTTGGTTATGGCTTCATACTGGGAGGAGCATTAGGGAATGGCATAGACCGTTTTTTCAACAGTTGTTTGGTAGATAACCAGACAGTAACGGGTTGCGTTGTGGATTTCCTCCATTTTCGGTTGATTAACTTCCCGGTATTTAATGTGGCCGATGTGTGTATCAACTTAGGTATTGTATGCTTGCTTATTGCAAGTTTTAAGCATCAATCTCCAAAATCTAGGGAGAGGGGACAATAACATAGTCATAACTTACAAGCCACAATACACAAGGGTTATGGCCAATCTGCTTCCATAATCCTGTGCCCTGTCTTCCCTCTGTGCCCCGTCTTTCCCTTATTCGCCCTTTTCCTAACTTATTTGCCAAATCCGGATCGTGCTGGATTTGGTATTTTCGGCGTATCCCTGTATCCGAGCTCGATCCGTGCCTGCCCTATTCTCAAAAGTAACCAATAATCCTTTACTATTTATTCTCAATTAGAAAATTTTCTTGCAAGTGAGAGAAATAATTATTTAATATTGTCAATAATGGCTCGTTTTTGAGAGGGTTACCATGGCTAACTATACAGCTGCTTCACTCAAGGCCGAACTCAATGCTCGAGGTTGGCGTATGACACCACAACGGGAGACCATTCTCCACGTTTTCCAAAATTTACCGAGAGGAACCCATCTCAGTGCTGAGGAACTTCACGAATTGCTCGAGCAACGAGCAGAAGGAATCAGCTTATCTACTATTTACCGTAGCGTTAAGTTAATGTCACGGATGGGCATCCTGCGGGAATTGGAGTTGGCAGAAGGGCATAAACATTATGAACTCAATCAGCCTTTTCCCCATCATCACCATCATCTGGTGTGTATTCAGTGTAACCAGACCGTTGAATTCAAGAATGACTCAATCTTGAAACAAGGGATGAAGCAGGTGGAAAAAGAAGGCTTGCAGCTGATTGATTGCCAGCTGACCATTCATACCATTTGCCCAGAAGCCCTGCGCATGGGATGGCCTTCGGCTCTACCGAGTAATTGGCGTTGCTCTCGATCCATTGCGATGCACGAACATTAGTTTTGTGAGTGGTTGTCGTTTTGTCAATGAACTAAATGACAAGCAACATAATGTCCTCTACCTGCATCTTTAAACTCTGGTTCTGGGTCTTGCCGACAAGTATCCATTACCATAGGACAGCGAGTGTGAAACCGACAACCTTTGGGGGGATTGCTGGGGCTGGGTACATCACCTGTTAGGATAATACGTTCCCGTTGACGCTCAAGTTCAGGGTCAGGAATTGGTACGGCTGAGATTAATGCTTGGGTATAGGGATGCAAGGGGTTCTCATATAAACAGACGCGATCTGCGAGTTCTACTATTTTGCCTAGGTACATTACTGCCACCCGGTCAGAAATGTGGCGCACTATACTTAAATCGTGAGCAATAAATAGATAAGTTAAACCAAATTCTGCTTGCAACGACTGCATCAAGTTAACGACTTGGGCTTGAATGGATACATCTAAAGCAGCAATCGGTTCATCACATACTATAAAGTCAGGGTTTAAAGCTAAGGCGCGAGCAATCACAATCCGCTGACGCTGACCCCCAGAGAATTCGTGGGGATAGCGATTGATAAACTGGGGATTGAGTCCTACCACCTCTAGTAAGGACTGGACTCGTTCTTGTTTTTGTTTACCGATGGCTAACCCATGGATTTGCAGGGGTTCACCGACAATACTTCCTACGGTCATCCTGGGATTGAGAGAAGCATAGGGGTCTTGAAAAATCATTTGCATCCGGCGGCGCATCTGGCGCAGGGATTCAGCCTCTAGCTGGGTTAGGTCGATATTTTCAAAGTAAACATGACCAGCTGTCGGACGGTATAGTTGTAGGATCGCTCGTCCGGTGGTACTTTTGCCACAGCCAGATTCTCCTACTAAGCCTAAAGTTTCGCCACGGTTGATATCGAAGTTGAGTCCATCAACAGCTTTGATGGAGCCAATTTGCTTTTGCCAGATGATTCCTTGGGTGATGGGGAAGTGCATCTGTAGGTTTTCTATGTGTAAGAGACTTTTGTTTTGTGGGTTGGGCTTGGGGTTGTCTAGCTGTGGTGCTGTCATGTGATTGTTTAATGCTTAATCGCAATCATATTAGCCGTTCACATGCCATTGCTTTAATGTTTGACAACACCAACTTGTCTTGATTAAGGATTACCAGAGTCAGGCATAGCATGGGTAGACAGTAACTCGTTAACGTAGCGCCGAATTACAATCTGCTGCTGGTCAGGGCTAAGGCGTTTGGCTTGAATCAGGGAGTCGAGGCTAACCCCATTGACCAGGGCTAACAGGGCGTTGGCTTCTAACTCTGGCTCTATGTTAGGTCGAATCAGTTTGGCTGACTGTAGAGCTTTCAACTCTTGAATAATCACCTGACGGAGCTGAGCAGCACTATGTTGATGCTCAGCCATCAGGGATTCTCGTCCAATGGCATACCCCAAAAAGGCCACCCAGACCTTGAGAATATCTTGCCGTTCAGTGTCTAGTGGCAAAAACACAGATAGCATTTCTACCAGTCGATCGACTCCCCTAGCGTGCTCTGTTGCAGCCTGCATGGTTTTTTGCAGACGCTGAGTTACTTGATTAAGGGCAAACAGAATAAGCTCCTGCTTATCTCGAAAGT
>NZ_JAAHGN010000246.1:0-8114 GCF_010672485.1 Moorena sp. SIO2C4
CAGCATACGGCATGCGCTATAGTTTGTGGTTGGTGTCTGGACGTCAGCCCTTCCCTTCTAGGATACTGCTAGCGAACGGTAAACAATATCGAATGAGCCCTATAATACCACGGAATTTCGATGACCCTTCCCTGTTCCCTGTTCCCTGTTCCCTAAAAACCCAGAACTTTGTACCTCACTAAATTGCAAACCGCCGTATTACATCTCAAGCAGCGCTATATCATTCTCTTTGTTGAGCTGAATCAACTCAGCTACACCATCCCATAGAGCATAGCGTGCTTTGAGAGCATTCTCAGCAGAATTGAAAGCTTGCTCCCATTTCACAGGATCATCACCACAAAGATTTTTTAAGAGTTTTTTACCCATCGGAACATGCTGATCCTCATCCAGAAAATTATGCCTGTCTAGATAGAGACGCAAAGAATCCCAAGTAAATCCATAGAGACTATCTAAAGTAGCAATAACCTGTCTGAACATAGCAGGAATGATATCTTCTCGACCTAGTAGAAAAGCGGCAGCTACTTCATGGGTTGACTTAGTCGTAGTTTCCAACGTGAATTTAACAAACGTTTTGGTTAATTCAGGTATCGAAATAGAAGCTAGAGTTTGGTTAGCTGGAATACCTTTTCTAAGAGAAGAGATAAACGTTTTAATTGGATTAGTATCAGCACCTATCTCTGTCATAGCCACCAGATAGAGATCATAGTGACTGATGTAATTTCCTGGTGAGACTTCATCAGTCTCTTCAGCTAAAACAATCTCATTCACCATCCTGGCAGAATTAATATCTGTTGGTGGCACCCAAGGTACATCCAAGCAAGTGACTCGGTGTTGAAGAGTCTTAATCAGAGACATAAAATCCCAAACAGCAAACACGTGAGACTCCATAAATATCTGTAGAGATACCAAGTCATTTAACTGTTGGTAAAGGGGGTGGTTTATCAGAGCCATACGGCTTGGTTTAAGTTGTTCTTCCAGCTGAGTGTAATAGTCGAAACTCTTATAATTTTGCATTTCGATAATCTTCATGATTTGTCTCCTTAATAACCTATAGAGTTGTTTAATTTTGTGAGGCACAAAGTCCTCGGTTTTAGGGAACAGGAAACAGGGAGGTGTATCTCACTTTTGTAAATTTTGCGTAGGGTGCGTTAGGGGTGGGCTCGCCCTGATTTTCTGCCTCTTCGCCACCATTGAAATAGCCCACCCCGTAACGCACCACCGAGTCAAACAGCTTTTAGGAGATGCACCCGAACAGGGAAGATAGAAGAGGGAATAGCAAGGAAATTGCATCAAGACAGGAAAAAAATTCTGTGTACCTCTCAGATAGGGCTCTTTAATGAATTGTGATAATTTTGTTCCCTAATCCCTACTCCCTACTCCCTACTCCCTATTCCCTTTCCTAGATAATACCGACATAATTTCTGGCAAAATCCCTAGCAAATGTCACCGATGTAGACAATTGCTTCAATTTCGATTCACTCAACTTATTGAAGAAACGGACATTGTCTACATCCTTCTCTTCAGACTTATGGAGCATATGCAACATCGAACAAGAGAATTCTTGAGCACGCCAAATATAGGGCAAACGAACTTCCGAGTAGCGTTTCAGGTAAGAAATATCCCGTTTTTCCTGGTAGTAACTTACCAATACTTCTCCGAGAACACCCGCATCCTGTACCGCCAGATTTAAACCTTTCCCACCGCAAGGTGTAATAATGTGACCCGCATCACCAGCTATCAATAACCGTTGGTACTGTAAAGGTTCCATAACATAACTGCGCATGGATAAAATCCGCTTGTCAAAGATTTCCCCTTCTTTCAACCTCCATTCTTTTTTCGCCAGACGCTTTGCCAAGGTACTCCAGATCCGTTGATCAGGCCAATTTTTAAGCTCATCATCAAGTGAAACTTGTAAGTAATAACGAGAAATCTTGGCATTGCGCGGCATGTGAGCTCCAAAGCCATCATGATCCAAGCCATAGATGACATGTTTTGCAGAAGGTGGTGCGTAAGCTAAAATTGCCAGCCAGCCGTAGGGATGCTGTTTTGTGTAGATGTCTACCGCTCCGTCTGGAATTGATTGGCGCGAGAGTCCATGATACCCATCACACCCTGCTACAAAATCAGCATGAATCGTGATCGTGGTGTCACCATCCTTGTCGTAACACTCAACAATGACGCCGTCATCGGTTTGAGTAATTTTTTTCCCCTCATGGCGTAACAGTAACTTACCACCTGCATCCAGATATCTTTGGATCAGATCGTCATTGAGATCGCTTTGGGGATAAATGTAATGGACATCCCCATCAGCTAACTTTCCGTAATCAAAGACAACGCTGTAATCAGGGTAACGAAATTCACAGGTATCATGGGTATACCCCTTTTGGAAAATTGTATCCGCTAGACCATGTTTTTTGAGTAGGTCAACTGTCGTGCTTTCCAGGACACCTGCACGCGCCCTCGTATATATTTCCTCGCGGTTGTATCTATCCGCAATGATACAATCAATCCCATTTTGTAGCAGGATATTACCAACTACAATGCCAGCTGGACCTGAACCTAAAATACAAACTGATGTTTTCAATGCTGTACTATTAGTCATGGTTTAAGCTACCTCTTTAGTTAGATTTGAATAAAAGGAAAGCAAATTTTATTAACAAACACCTTCTGTAAGCAGTCAGCGGTCAGCATTCAGCAGTCAGCATTAAGCAGTCAGCGGTCAGCTTAAAATAAACTTCTTTGGCCATAGGCTGATAGCTGTTCGCGTAGCGTGCGCGTAGCGCTTAAGCTTACACATCCTCTAATAGGTACCTGGAATCATTTTTGTAGTAATAGCAATACGATTCCAAGCATTGATCGTTACAATAGCCATCAAAAGTTTAGCTATTTCAGTTTCCGAAAAATAGCGACTTACCTCTTCATAAACTGAATTCGGTACCTGATTCTCTGAAATCAGAGTCACTGCTTCAGTTAGCTCTAATACAGCTCGATCTTCCGGACTAAAAAACGGCGTTTCTCGCCAAGCATTTAGAACATAAATTCGTTGTTCTGTTTCTCCATTACTTCTGGCTTCTTTTGTATGCATATCGATACAAAACGCACATTTATTCAGTTGAGAAGCACGAATTTTAATTAACTTTATCAGTGTTTTGTCTAACCCACTTTTATTCACATAATTTTCCAAGGAATTCATGGCTAAATAAGCTGCTGGTTCAACTTTTTTTAATTCCAATCTTGCTTCCATTTAAATACCTCAATTGGTTGGTAAAATTACAAATTTAACTTTTGACGTTTTACGTGATTACCACATTCCTACTGCTTGATCAAGCTCAGCACGGGCATTGGCCAAAGATTCCTGACGGGCTTCTTCCCCTAAATCTAGTTTCTCGGCATGAATAAAGGTGATATCTGTAATGCCAATAACTCCAAAGATAGCCCTTAAAAAAGGTTCCTGATAATCGTAATCAGCACTAGGGTTTCCTGGAGAGAAACTACCACCACGAGCTGTAAAAATTAGCATTTTCTTTCCCTTAGGAACTAAACCCCGATATTGACCAGCTTCGTCAAAGGTAAAGGTGCGATTAAATCGGACAATTTGATCGATATAAGCTTTGAAGGTAGATGGAACATTGAAGTTGTACATGGGAATGCCAAAAACATAGCGATCGGCTGCTATAAATTCATCCACCAAAGTATCTGATACTTTAATTGCGTCTACCAATTCAGGATTGCGTTTTTCGGGAGGACAAAATGCTGCAGCAATCCACTTTTCATCCACATGGGGGACAGGATTATGACCTAAATCTCGATAGGTTACAGTGTCGTCTGGATAGAAAGACTTCCAAGTTTGAATAAACCGATTAGACAATTGCCGAGAAATAGAGCGATCGCCACGGGGACTAGCATCAATGTGAAGAATATGGGTCATAATTAAGTTGAAGGTTGTTCGCGAAGCGTGGCCAATAGGCCAAGGTGGTTTAGTTGTTCGCGAAGCGTGGCCGAAAGGCCAAGGTTGTTCGCGAAGCGTGGCCAATAGGCCAAGGTGGTTTGGTTGAAGGTGGTTTGGTTTAAGGGTTAAGGTGGTTTGCTTTAAGGTTCAGAATATAACCTGTAACCTGGTAACCTAGTAACCTAGTAAGCTGTAACCTGTAAACTCTAACCTGTAACCTTCAACCTGCTAACCTTCAACCTGCTAACCTCCTAACCTGTAACCGCGTCACCGCGTCACCTGTAATTGGGATTATTTGATGCCTACTGCCATTGAGTAAGCTCCTACAAGAGGTTTAGTGTAAGTATCTTTGAATCCTACTTTGTCCATCCAAGCACAGCAGTCTGCTCCTGTATAGTCGAAACCCCCAAAGGTTTCGATCAGCATATTTAGGCTCATCAGTAACCCAAACCTGTTCTGGCAGCGCTGATCGTCGATTAGTGCGTCGTAGACAATCAATGCACCACCGGTCGGGAGTGCTTCGTAGGCTTTGGCAATTAACAGGTGCTTTTGTTCTAGATTCCAGTCATGCAGGATGTGTCCCATTACCAAAACATCAGCACTAGGCAGCATATCCTGGAAAAAGTCACCACCATGGAAGTCTAATCGCTGGCTAAGTCCTCTGGAAGCAACATATTCCTCGTAAATTGGGCGAACCACTGGCAAGTCGAACCCACCTCCATGTAAATGGTCGTGACTTAGGGCAACTGTTACTGGTAACTGCCCTTGAGCCGTACCGATATCGATAAAGGTCTGAAACTTCTCCCATGGAAATTTCTCAGCGATCGCCTTAGCTACTCCCATACTGATCCCAGACATCGCTTCCAGAAAGATTTTTAGGCGGGCGGGGTCCCCGTAAAGGGTGCCGAAGAAGTCTTCTCCATTTTTGGCTTCATTCTGGGGTTGACCGGTTCGTAACCCTTCTGTTAATGAACCCCAAAATCCATAGAGACGGCTGTTGCACATCTCTAGGCAACCACCGATATAGGAAGGCTTGGAGCGGTCAAGAAACAAATCACTTTCAGGCGTGTTACTGTAACGGTCATTACAACGCTCTAAAACGTTTAAAGCAACTAGTGCATCCAAAAAATCTCGCGCACTACGGGGATGAAGTGCTAGTTTTTCAGTCAATTCAGCAGCAGTCATAGAACTCTGAGCCAGTTCAGTAAACACTCCCAGTTCGACTGCACTTAAGAATGTCTTAGATGCTGAGAAAGCAAACCCCAATTCCAGTAGTTTGTCTGGTACCAGCTGTTTAGTAATTTCTTGCATTGACTAGTATCCTTCTAGTTTAATTTAGTAAAAAATGTTCAGTTAATTATCAACAATCTAAGACCTAACTTGAACTTTACTTTGCTGTGCATAAGCAAAATCATGAAGCCCTTTACCCTCTAAGTTATGCTCAGCACAAATTAGGATGTCCTGATATTGCTCGCGAAGCTTCCTTTTGAGGACTTTTCCTGTTGAACCTACAGGAAGATTACTGACGATTTGTAAAAAAGACAAGGGTTCAAACTTGTTATCCACTAGCTGCTTATTGATAGCAGTAATCAGAGCTGATGCTATAATATTTCCTGGCGCTTTAAGCTTGATAAAAGCAACCAATCCATCGAAGCCTTTTTCCTTAGGTACACCAATTATTGTACAATCAGCAACAGCTGAGTTGTTCTTCAAAATTAATTCCTCGATGGGTAAGGTATTGACTAAGCCACTAGCGCACTTAATAGCATCAACCGCACGATCCACGTGAAAAAATTTATTCTCCTGATCATAATAAGCCAAATCCCCACTAATCCAGTACCCTTGTTTATAACTTTTGAGGGTGCGGTTAGAATCATTCCAATAGCCTGGTGTAATAGTTGGAGATTTAATACCCAGGAAACCTACCTGATAGGGTGGCAGTAGATTTCCCTCCTCATCTAATACTACAGCTTTTACAAAACTGCGTGGCTTACCCATATATCGATTATACAAGCTTGTCTGGCGACTAGAGACTTTATTAAACAAAGCCATGCCGAGTTCTGAAGCACCTAGACCATCAATAAAGACTGATTTAGAATTCCCAGCATTTACCAGAGTCCTGATATGAGCTTCATGGGCAGCATCGCCCGTATTAATCCACATTTTTACAGAACTCAATTGGTCTTTTTCTAAAGAATGGGAAGCCATGTCGGCATAGGTTTGTGGAAAAGCTGCTACTATAGTCGCTTTAAGTTCTTTAGCTTGAGTAATAGCATTATTTCCAGATAAATCTGACAAAACCATAGTGGGTAATCCCAGTAAGGTGACTGTCATAAAGTAGCTAATTCCCGCCGAATGTGAACTAGGTAAGGCAAACAAAAATTTATCGGATTGACTAGCTGGGAAATTTAGCAGACGAATTCGTTTGCCAAAGAAAAACTGTTGATGCCCAAATATTACTGGCTTAGGCTTTCCAGTAGTACCAGAGGAATGACAGATCATAATTGGATGAGAATCTGTAGGAGAATATGGATACCACTGGGGAAGCTCTATCTCTGAGCTTTGAACAGATGTATTGTTGACATCTGTGGCAATAAACTTTAATGACTCATTAGTTTTGACGTAGCCACTAATAGTATCCAGGTGCTTCTGATCAGAATATAAACCAATGGCACCAACACGCCTGATAAAGTCAGCAGCAATATCAGGATCCATACGACCGTTTACCAAAACTGGAATAGCACCTAGGTTGTTTAGTGCTAAGTAATGGATAAAGTAACCTATTCCATCGTCTAAATAGATAGCAACAGGATCATTCTCACGAACGCCAGATTTCCTGTACCAAGAGGCATAGTTATCCACAACATCTTTTAAGGAAGATAAACTAAACCTGTTGATGGTCTCCCCTGTGAATGTTTGAAAAGGTTTTTCTAAAAACAAAAAATCATTGTTTCGATAAGGGTTATTAGCAACAGAGTACTGGAGAAAGTTACCACATCCTAATGGCTTGGTAAGGAATAACTTAAGTCTTTGGTACAATGGCAAAATAGTTGGGTTAATGTTCATGAGGTTAAATCCAAGTTCGTGTTGCAAGATAATTGATAATACCTAACAGATAATATAATGCCGATTTTTTTGACAATTTAAATCAAATTTGCAAGTTCACTATCAGACAAGATAATCTCCCCATAATCGGGAATCCAAGCTAGCCAGGTATTCTCAGATTCCCGACCTAAAATAAGAGCTTCTTCACAATGAATCGAGTTAGGGATATCAGGGGCTTTAACCCAAACTTGAGAGTCGGATTCTGCCTCAAGGTTACTTGAGTTAATCTCAATGGATTTGTCTTTAAAACCTAAGGTCGATTCAGTCTGCCTATTTTGTTTGGGCTTATAGTCTTTTGGCTTATAGCCATTTAAGCTAAGTAATTTACTCATTCTTAAATCCCCTCTTACTTGCTAATACATGTTGACTGTTTCCAAGGAAAGGAAATGATATCGTGTCCGGTTGTGCGCGATAGTGGTAAGCATTCAGCCGTCAGCTGTCAGCTGTCAGCTTAAAATAAACCTTTTTAGGGAGAATTTAATAGTTCGAGATTAATGAGAATTGAAAGTCTGGGGATTTGCCCATTAGCTTTGTGGCACAGGCTTTGGCCTTTGGCCACGCTGTGCGAACGACGCTGTGACGTAACTCAGATTAATCGAATGCTTACCTCTTTTATTCAAAAGCTGTTCGCAAAGCGTGCGCGTAGCGCATAGGCTGATGGCTGATAGCTGAATACTGACCGTTGTTTCTTTGGTAATCGATACTCCCGGACATGATATTATTTACTTTTCCAGACAAGACTCTTTAACTGGAAGCCCAACATGGCGTCCACTGGGCGCAGTATGACCAAGCAGCTTATCTCCAGGCTTTAATTCTGTGACATTCAGGACTTTACCACCAGGTCCAAGAACTCTTACATGCCAATCGTCTTGGACAATCACATTTACCGGAATTCCAGATTGAGACACTGCATCGATACTGAGTAGGGGACGAACTTCTATCTTCATCCTGCCTACAACTATTTCTCGTGCCTTGCCATCACAATTTACTCCTAATACTTTGTGTCCTGAACTGAGCTCACTAAGATAATTAGTTTGGCTAACACTAGACACTAAATAAG
>NZ_JAAHGN010000247.1:0-8107 GCF_010672485.1 Moorena sp. SIO2C4
TAACCGAGGAAGGCATCTGTGCGATGCACTACAAAGTCTTTCCTTTCATCGCTGCCATTAGTGATTAAGTTAAGGTTTTTGACAACAGGATAAAGCTATGGTGCTAACCGAATTGCAGAAGCGAAAACTGAAGAAACTCTTCGATTTATACGATGTTGATGGTAGTGGAGTCATCACTGAAGCTGACTATGAAAAGATGGCTCAGTCTCAGGCAAAAGTTCAAGGTTATCAACCGGGTTCTTTGGAATATAACATCATTTGTTCTCAGTTCAAAACTTTATGGAAGAACTTGCAAAAAGAAGTGGACATTAATGATGATGGCGAAGTGACTCTAGAAGAATTTCTGGAACATAAAGCCAAACAACTTAGTTTCAAGGAGCAATATCGGCCTTTGTGGTTAGAGCGCCAATCTGGAATTAAAACCTCACAGTCCTACGAAAGATCCTATGAAGAAGATGTGATCGCCAAGCTAACCAATTTGATTTTTGAGCGATTGGATGTTGATGGCAATGGAGAGATTTCTCGTCAAGAGTACAAACAGGGCTTCCTCTCTCACTTCTCAGATGGAAACTTGAGTGACGAAATTTTTTCAAAGCTTGATTTAAATGGCGATGGACATCTCAGTAAAGAAGAGGTTTTACAGCATGTCCATGATTTCTTTTACAGTGACGACCCAGAAGCTCCTGGTAACTGGATTTTAGGTCCATACTAAGGATAGTCAGTAGCTCCAAAACGTTTCGCCCTTGGACAGGTCTTAGGTGTTAGGTATTATAGGTGCGCTTTCCGTAATGGTGAGGGATTGCTTGCCATCACTGAAAGCGCACCTGTGGAATGGGCATCAGGCGTGGAAGCGATGCAGCGCGGTCTTGGGGAGGCAGTGCGGTCTTGGGGAGGCAGCGCGGTCTTGGGGGTTTCCACGGGGCTTACAAGGTGCGGACGCAGGTTCCGCACACAGCCCCTCCCCATGAGCGACTGCCGTGGTTCCCCCCATGAGCAACTGCCGTGGTTTCCCCCATGAGCGACTGCATCAAGACACTGGCATCTTGCCAGTTTCATGCTTATTTTCGGGCGGGCAGGATGCCCACCCCACTCATATTCATTCCAAGATTCAGCAACGCCATAAATGTTAGCTAAGTTTTCAACAATCCCAATTTCTCCTGGAGAGCGTGACGCATAATATCCACTGGCGGAGTTTGTCCTAACCAAATTTTGAAAGCTGCTGCTCCCTGTTGCACCAGCATTTCCAATCCATCAATGGCGATCGCTCCCCGTTCTTTGGCTTGTAGTAAAAACTGAGTAGGATTAGGAGTATAAATCAAGTCATAAGCGATCGCATTTTCCGGCAACCTGGCCATAGCTAGCTGATCAACAGGAGACTGCTCGATGTTGGGATACATTCCCACCGGAGTAGCATTCACCAACAAATTGGCTTGGCCTATAAGTTCCGGTAGTTGTTCCCAAGCATGAGTATGAATAGTAATAGCAAGGTCAGAATTAATCCAGCTGTCCTGAAATTTACCTAACTTTTCCTGATTGCGGCCAAGCACATGAATCTCAGTACAACCGAGTTGAGCACAACCGACTACTACAGCTCGTGCTGCACCACCACACCCCAAAATAACTACAGTAGTTTGAGTCCAATCCCGGTTATACCCTTGCAACGGGGTGATAAACCCTTCGATATCGGTATTCGTACCAATCCAACCCTGATCGGTGCGATACACAGTATTCACTGCTCCCACCCCTTGAGCCACTGTTGAAATTTCCGACAACAAGGGGATGATAGTCTGTTTGTGGGGAATAGTGATACTGAAGCCGACTAGACCAATCGCCTCAAAACCAGCGATCGCATTTTTCAAATCTGCTGATTTTACCGGTAAAGGTAGGTAGACATAATCCACACCCAAGGATGCGATCGCTCGGTTATGCATCAGTGGTGATAAAGAATGTTCCACTGGATCACCAATCACACCCAGTAACTTTGTTGTTCCTGTTATTTGCAGCATCACCCACGTTCTACGCACATAACTTTGAATTTTAATAGCGAAATAGTTAATAATTGCGAGATTGCTCAATTTTTCAATATTTCTTATTAACTATTTCTTATTAAGTCTTATTAAGATTGCTGCCTTCCTTTGATAATTAGTTAACAATTCCTTGACAATTAACCGTCAACCGTCTAATATTATTACCCCAAACATCACATTTGAATGAACTCTCATTTTTCTCATGGTGGCTAAAATAGATCATATCGAGCCAATTATAGTGGCAATTATAATACCAATTAACTAGGCAGCAACGGCATGAACCCAGCTGGTATTCAAAAGAGTGGAGCCATGAATTCAATCATTTGTATGAAATGTGAGCAAATCAATCCCAGTCGGGCAAGTTTTTGCTCTCGTTGTGGTGCCTCTCTACCTCCTCCCAGTAGCAGTCCCCTAGAGACTAATCTAGATAATACTAATAATGACAATACATTAGACAATACATTAGACAATACTAATAATGACAATACATTACAGACTGGAAGCCGATTACGCGATCGCTACATAATTCAACGTACCTTAGGACAAGGGGGATTTGGCAAAACCTACCTCGCCAAAGACACTGGACGCTTTAATGAACTAGTAACCCTAAAAGAGCTGACTCCAAGAAACCAAGGCACCCATACCCTAGAAAAAGCGGAAGAACTATTTCAACGGGAAGCAACCATGCTCCACAAGCTTTCATCCCCCCAAATTCCGAGATTCTGGGAATTTTTTCGCCATGGCAAACGGTTGTTTCTCGTCCAAGACTACATTGAAGGAAAAACCTATCAAACTTTACTCGAAGAACGAGTAAGCAAAGGGGAACGCTTCAGCGAAACCGAAATTATCCAACTGTTTCAGCAATTGCTCCCGGTCTTAAGCTACCTACACCAATTAGGAATAATTCACCGGGATATTGCTCCAGACAATATTATCCGTCGTGCTTCCGATGGAGTACCAGTATTAATTGACTTGGGTGGTGTCAAACAAATTGCCCTAGAAGTCAATACTCCCGTAACCAGAGGTGCGCTTGACCTTGGCGAATTTAATTCGCCAAGGTCAAGCGCACCTGGGCAAAACTCTGCCATCTATGCTGGTGGGACTTGTTTAGGTAAAGTTGGCTATGCACCTGATGAACAGCTACGCCTAGGGATTGCTGCTCCCCATAGTGACCTGTATGCTTTGGGAGTGACATCACTAGTACTGATGACTGGTAAACAGCCCCAGGAACTGGTTGACCCTTATACCCTGAGCTGGCGAACTGAAGAAGAAGTAACCCTATCTCCAGAGTTTAATAGTATCCTATCTCGTTTGCTGGCATCCCAACCCTCTGAGCGATTCCAATCTGCTCAAGAGGTTCTAGACCTGATCCGAACTGATGATTCTGATGATTCTAAGGTTAGACAAACAGAAATAAAGGGTAATGTAGCTGTAACTCCCCAGTCTAAATCGTACCCTCCACCGACTCCCATCAATAATTCCGGTTGCAAGCAAGTGTTTGACGAATCTGTTCTAGTGCCAGCAGAGATTCAAGGCTGGAACTGGGGTGCCTTTTGTCTACCAGGTTTGTGGTGTGTCACCAATCAAGTTTGGATTGGACTGATTGCCTGGACCGATCTATCCTTAGTGACTGGATTTCTTGCTTGGCCAGTGATGGGGATTATTTTGGGCATCAAGGGTAATGAGTGGGCATGGAAAAGCCGCCGTTGGAAGAGTATCAAAGCCTTTAAGCGCCATCAACGGGGTTGGGCGATCACATCCTTCGTCATTATTGGTATCATAGTTACCCTACTATTTTTGTTATTATTAGTATTCTTTATTGGGGTAACCTCCCTAGTGCCGTGGTGAATCACCGATTGCTCAACTGTAGCATCCGTGTGTTTATTGCGTTCCATGCTAGTTCCAGGTTAAGCCCAGGGGCATTGCTATCACTACTTAAAGGAGAAGAAAAATGACTAGCTTTCCTGCCTGGACTCAAATAATTATCACCATGTCCGAATCACAAGTTTTTTACACAGAAGAAGTAACAGGCTATGACAGCATCAGCTTGGTTTTACCTGGAAAGCCCTTCGATCTAAGCCTTTCCTTAGACACCTATGAAGACGCGATCGAGATAATTTTTGAAATTTATCCAGACCAAAATGCTTACCGATTAAATATGCGGAACAAGCAGGAAGGAGTAGACCTCCAACAGAAAAGTACTGAAGAAAATTTAGATTTAACTGGATTAGACGCACGCCCAATTGGAACCTACAGTGAATTTTGCCGACATTTAGAAGAATTGTATGGAGTAGCTCAAGAAGTAGGTTGGTAATCGTAAGTTATCAGCGATCAGCGATCAGCGATCAGCGATCAGCTATTAGCTATCAGTTATCAGCTTATGCGCTACAGATGGTGCTACTTGAGGTGCTATCAGCTTTTGAATAAAGAGGTAAGCATTCGTTAATGTCACAGGCTAGAAGCCTGTGCCACAAAGCGGTTGCCCTAGGGCGTGTTTTCAAACTCGGAGATCCCCCTAAATCCCCCTTAAAAAAGGGGGACTTTGAGAATGGCTCCCCCCTTATTAAGGGGGGTTGGGGGGGATCTAAATCTTGCGGAAAACTTTGAAAACACGGCCTAGCGTGGCCTATGGCCAAGGACTTTTATCCATACTTTCACTTATCATTAATCTATCAATATTAAATTCTCCCGGGTTTATTTTCATCTGACTGCTGTTCGCGTAGCGTGAGCTTTTAGCTCACCGCTGACCCCTGACTGCTTACCTAACTAATTACTAGGTTTTACAGCTTGTCTTTTGAAAATTTACCTGACCTAATATAAAATACCATGGGCAATTTAGCAAAGTCCATGGTAGAAACAACAATTGTCGATCGGATGAGCAAGACCTTATTAACTTACCTACCCAAAGAAATCCTACTAACCCGTCAGCAGTTAGCAGTATTTTCAGCACTTAGAACTATTTTCAGATTCGCATCAGGCAGTTTGCTAACTATCAGCTTACTTGGTAGTGGTTGTGGAATGGTAGCCTATGAAGATATAGATTCTGAACAGACCCATGCTCAGCTCCATGGTCATAAAACCGAAACCGGTAATCACCATAGTAAACAGATGGAGCATAATCACCATAATCACAAGGCTGGCAGCAGTAGCAACCATGGTGAAGGAATGGGTCATCATCATGGCACCATGGAAATCCCTTCTGGTCAACCTGTTCCAGATGTTGAGATAGTGGTGTCTCCAGATCCAATGACAGGATGGAATTTAGAAATAAAGGTTTCTAACTTCCAATTTTCTCCCAAGAATGCTAGCAAAGCCCATCAACCAGGAGAAGGACATGGACATCTATACATCAATGGCAAAAAAATTAACAGGATTTACAGCAATTGGTACTATATTGGCAAGCTTGAACCTGGTAGTAATGAAATCAAGGTTACCTTAAATTCCAACAATCATCAGGATTTAGTTCATAATGGCGAAATGATTTCAGATACTGAAGTGATCGAGGTTATGTCGAATTAGAGGTGTAGTTACCGAAAACTGCAGCGAAGTGTATAGTTTTGTGGCTATGTGTTGTGGCTATTTGTTGTGGCTACGAGAGTGGCTCGGAGTCCACGCCTATCGTAAGCATCCCTTATTGCTGCTACCTTCCGGTCCTGACAAGGTTTGGGCGTTGCGATCGCGTCGATCCGAACCACATATTATAATAGCATGAATTTTTCAAAATGGGAAGGAAGATCAATCCTCTTGATCTATTTCGCGAATATGCCCACCCCGTAATAGCATGAAGAGCTTACACAGTGGGGCATACCCACTTTAACCATAAATTTTCCACTGCCGCGAGGGGTAACTTGAACAATCGGATATTGACCATAGTCAGTATCATAGTCAACGGTTTGGCCATTGTTATCATACAGACCTAGGTCAATATCGAGACAAGCATCATCACAAAAACTTACTAAGGTATAAGATTTACCAGCTTCTAGATCCAGGGTAAATGCATAGACTTGGTTTCGGGAAAGTCTATTGACTACCGGTCGATGAGTTGGCATGTAATCCCGGTCTCTTAAATACTGTGCTGCTGCGATTAATTTATTTTCAACTTGCCCCTGACGAGGAGAGCTAGCCAAACCAGGACTGGGTGTGAATAATAAGCTACTAGCTAGGAGAGCTAGTCCATTCCGAACTATCTTAGTATTAATCATATACAATAGCAATAAGCGTTTGAATTAATGTTGACTATAGAGTGATTTTTAGTTATTCCAATTCTTAGCAATGCCTGCAAACAATAAATATTACCTTTTGGTAATTGATAATAGGTTGCTTATGTTATGATTATCGAAGACTAATGTATGGGATAACGTATACGAATGTCTAACTTATGTATGATTACACTCAACGATGACCAATCTGGCAGGTAATTTAGGATTAGGTATGAGGTAAGCTATCAGCTATCAGCTATCAGCTATCAGCTATCAGCTATCAGCTATCAGCTATCAGCTATCAGCTATCAGCTATCAGCTATCAGCTATCAGCTGAATGCTTACCGATAAGTAGGATTAAACTGACGATACTTGCCAAAAAAAATACTCCGCTGGTGAGCGAAGTAAGTAAGGTTAAATGAGAAATTATCAGTTTTGCTGAACTAAGGAATGATATTAACTATAGTTGGGTAATTAGTAAATGGTTAAGTACCAATTAACCATTACTATCCATTACTATTATCCATGACCGATTAGCCTAAATCATGCCATTGATCAGCAATGTCAAATCCTTAGGTACACAATATTAAAGCTTGGTGCCGCACTCAGGACAAAAATTGTTACTTGCTACATTCTTGGCACCACAGTTACTGCAATAGATTAGCTCTGTAGCATTCTTGAGTAATGGTTTTTCTGGTAAACCGATCATTTGGGCATTACTCTTACCAGGGGCTACCATTGGGTAACAATTCTCGTCTTTGGTTACATGAACATCTAACAACACAGGACCATCGTAGGCTAGCATTTGTGCGATCGCATCCTGTAGTTGATCCCGACTAGTAACTATCATGCCCTTAACCCCGTAAGCCTGAGCCAGTTGCACAAAATCCGGCATCCCGACTTCCATATTTGAAGAGGAATAACGCTGCCCAAAGAACGCTTGTTGCCACTGACGCACCATTCCCTGCCAACCGTTGTTAATAATCACGGTCTTAACATTGATGCCATATTGGGCGAGGGTACCCAGTTCCTGAATATTCATCTGGATACTCGCATCACCAGCAATACAAATCACTTGCTGATCGGGTAATGCTACCTGGACTCCCATGGCTGCTGGCATGCCATAGCCCATAGTTCCCAATCCCCCACTGGAAATCCACTGGCGCGGTCCATTATTAAGAAATTGCGCTGCCCACATCTGATGTTGACCGACATCCGTGGTATAGTAAGCTTTAGGTGCTTGACGCCCTACCTCTACAATCACTTCTTGGGGAGATAAACTATCGGGGTATTGAGGCACCTGCAAGGGATAGTCCTCACGCCAACGGTTAATCCGTGCTAGCCACTCCTGGGTTTGATTAGGTTCTGCTGAGATATTCATTTCCTGGTAACGGCGCAACATATATTGCAAAACCCGGCGCACATCCCCTACAATCGGTACTTGGGGAGAGCGGTTTTTACCCACCTCAGCGGGATCAATGTCGATGTGAATCACTTGAGCATGACAGGCAAACTGATCCAGTTTCCCGGTCACCCGGTCATCAAACCGCGTCCCTACAGCAATCAGTAAGTCACACTCACTAACGGCAAAGTTAGCATAGGCAGTGCCATGCATCCCCAGCATTTTTACCGATAGGGGATGGGATTCATCAAATGCTCCCTTACCCATCAACGTGGTCGTTACCGGAATTTGGAAGATTTCTGCCAGTTGGCGCAGTTCATCATGGGCACCAGCAGCAATGGTTCCGCCACCAACGTAAAGCAGTGGTCGTCGTGCTTGCCGAATTAAATTTAGGGCTTGGTTAATTTGGCGGGGATTGCCCTTTACTGTTGGACGATAGCCCACCAACTTGAGTTGATTAGCTTCCACAGGTACGTAGA
>NZ_JAAHGN010000248.1:0-8092 GCF_010672485.1 Moorena sp. SIO2C4
GACCACGGCAGTTGCTCATGGGGTGAACCACGGCAGTCTATCATGGGGGAAACCCCCAAGACCGCGCTGCCTTCCCAAGACCGCGCTGCCTCCCCAAGACCACGCTGCATCGCTTCTGGAACTTTGAGATGCTCGCAACTTGATCGGAACTTGAAAAACACAAGGATTCTAGTATTTAGAAACCATAGGTTTTAACTTTGGCGGTAATAAATTTCAATCAAGACCTTTTATAGAATATCAAATCTAACCTTAGCTTGGCAGTACCCTTAAGGGTACTTTTTCTGAGCTGATACTATGATATAATAAAATATTTTTGATACTGATGCATAAAACTCCTGAAAGTATTACTACGAGAGACACCTCAGTAAAATAGAGCTGACAAGCATAGGGGTGACATGGTATTGCTCAAATTTCCCATCAACCCCCTACTGGATTGTCAACTGTATACTCAACGGAGCCAATGGATTACCCCCAAAATAAACCCAGGGCTGTTTCATTCTTTATTGTTCGATTCGCTGAACCGACCAAAATGAAACAACCCTGGGGGTGGTGGCATAATAACAATGGCAATTAATAATCAAAAATTGCCGATTTTATTGTGAGTAATAACGTAAGCATTCAGCCGTTGGCCTAGGGCCAACGGTCAAATTTAATAGTTAGAGATTAATGAGAATTGAAAGTCTGGGTAAAAGCTGATCAGGAGACGTAACTCAGCATTATTAGAATGCTTAGCTGTTTTATTTTTAACGGTTTCCTCCTCAACCCTGCCCATAGCGCAGTGCGCGTAGCGCATAAGCTGACAGCTTACCTAATCACTAATTCTGAGCTTCACAGGACTTAATCACTTTATTGAAATCTTCAGGAGGTTCCTGACCACCAGTAATTTCGAGACCAATAGTTAGAAACTCTTGATAAGAGAATTTTTCTTGAATTTTATCAATAGTACACTGACAAAATGCCTGAGCCTCTGGGCCCTTACTCCCAACACATTGCTCCATGTAAAAACTGACAAAATCAGGTGTATAGCCAAACTCAGGGTTTTGGAGCAATGTCTCAGCTTCTTCAGGGATAGTCAATGGTTTTTTAGGAATAGTCTCAGCCTCTTGAGAAATAGTTTCAGTTTCTTGGGCATAACCCACCGTTGGGCTGACGAGAGCAAACAAACAGGCACTGATAATTGATAGCTGGTATGGTTTGATGTTCATGCTTTTTAACCTCTACAAAAATTAGCCCATTCGGACTATTTTAACAATTGCACACTATTAGGTTTCCCATCTTTTCTCTGAAAGAAACATTAGGCAAAAGGCTTGCAGGGAACATGCAAAACGGAACCATGTCACCTTTGTACATGTCACCTTTGTAATTATGTATATAGATCCCCCCTAACCCCCCTTAACAAGGGGGGAATTAGATTCAAAATTTACCCTTACTAAGGGAGATTGAGATTCAAAAGTCCCCCTTACTAAGGGGGATTTAGGGGGTTCTGAATCAGGGATTAACAAAACTGACATGCTCCCAGACAAAACAGATAATCAACAATTAACTGTTAGCAATTTCCAAAGGAATAAAAGACTAGCCAAGAAACACAATACCAGTTTTTAGCTTGTAGGGTAGGTCTAGATTAGATTATCTCAGTTGCTAGTTATCAGTGAGTAATTATCAAAAATTACCTCAAAATCCCTTCCACACACCAAATAGTAGTATTCCTAGATACTCAATTTTCGATTATTGGTATCAAAAGCTAAAAGTTATCAGGATAACGTAAGCTATCAGCTATCAGCGTGTCGCGTATCAGCTATCAGCCATTCGCGTAGCGTGGCCAACGGCCAAGGCCAACGGCTGAATGCTTACCTTTCAGCTTTTGAATAAAATAAGCTGACGGCTGACCGCTGACTGCTGAATGCTCACGGAATAACTAGCAACTTTTTTGATATTACTTCGCACACCCTACTTTAATTGGTATTTTTTTTAGATGCAAGTCCCTAATGACTACCAATAATCATCCCGGCCAGTAGCACAAAGCCAATCCAGACATTTTCACGAAAAATCTCTCCATAGACAGATGTGGGATGATTGGGCTTTCGTAGTCTAGTATAGTGCCAAATCCAGACTACTGTCGCTATCACTAGCGCTAACCAAAAGCCCAGTTGAAGATCCATCACAACTCCCAGGCCAGCAAGCAAGCTAGCAGTACCAGCAAAGAACACACCTACGGCATCAGCAGCATACTTACCGAAAAACAAGGCACTAGAGCGCACCCCAATCCTCTGGTCATCCTCCCGGTCTGGCATGGCATAGACTGTGTCAAATCCCAATGCCCACAGTACCGTTGCTCCCCAGAGTAACCAGGTAGCTGGTTCTAGAGTAGTAGTAATGGCACTCCAACTAATCAGTACAGCAAAACCCCAAGCAATGGCCATAACCAGTTGCGGTACAGGAAACACTCGCTTGGCAGATGGGTAAAACACAATTACTGGTACAGCGGCCACGCAAAGCCCAAAGGTGAAAGCATTAAGATACAGAGCAATCACCCCAGCGCAGACCATAGCAACTAAGGCAACTACTACACCAACTTTGACCGATAGGGCTTTGGATGCCAAAGGGCGTGAGCGAGTTCGCGCCACTTGGGAATCAATATTGTGATCCCAAACGTCATTAATTACACAGCCAGCAGCACTGGTGGCTAAAGTTCCAAGAACAATCACAGCAACCAGGGGAATCGGTGGTTTCCCTTGGGCTGCTAAAAAAACTGCCCACAGTGCTGGCACCATTAAAATCAATCGTCCAGTTGGCTTGTCCCATCGCAACAGTCGCATAATGGCTAGCCAGGTGGGTATGGGATTGGGTTTTGGCTGGGTAAGCATAGCAGGAATGGTGACTCGTTTGTTGGTAATTTTGTTTGTCGGTAATTTTCCGGATTGTTTCCTCGAATCAGAGGAATTTAAAAATAGGAGATAGTGCCTATTTTTTGTTAATCTCCTTAAAGATATCGTTATTGATAGGTTTCGGGTTGATATCTGTAAGCAGGATACATCAATATGGTTAACTCACTGACCCAAGACATTTTCCTACATGTTTCCACTCCTGACAAAGAGCAAGAGCGCATTATTGCTGCCATCGATATTGGTACCAATTCCATTCACATGGTGGTAGTGCGAATTGACCCTAAACTCCCGGCATTCACGATTATTGGTAAAGAAAAGGACACGGTCAGGTTAGGAAATTGCAACCCCCGGACCGGTGAGTTGACCCCCGAAGCCATGAACAGAGCGATCGCAACTCTACAACGCTGCAAGGAACTGGCAGCCAGCCTCAATGCTGAAAACATCGTTGCTGTAGCAACCAGTGCTGTGCGGGAAGCTCGGAATGGCCAGGCTTTTTTACAGCAGGTATATACAGAATTGGGTTTATTGGTCAACCTAATTTCTGGTCAGGAGGAAGCACGACGCATCTACCTAGGTGTGTTGTCGGCTATGGAATTCAACAACCAGCCCCATATCATTATTGATATTGGCGGTGGTTCAACGGAATTGATCCTCGGGGATAGTCACAACCCCCGTTCCCTAAGTAGCACAAAAATAGGAGCCGTTCGTCTTACAAAGGAGTTTGTAACTACAGACCCCATCAGCCAAAGTGAGTTTCTCTATTTGCAAGCCTATATCAGGGGAATGTTAGAGCGAGCTGTTGACGACATCCAGGGTAACTTGAAACTCAGTGAACAGCCTCGTTTAGTGGGGACATCTGGCACTATTGAGACCCTAGCCAAGATGCACGCCTATGAACATCTGGGTATGTTACCTAATCCCCTAACGGGTTATGAGCTGACTCGTCAAGATTTGGAAAAAATGCTCAAGCGCTTAGCTGCTATGAGTTTGGCTGAACGCTCAACCCTGCCAGAGATGTCCGAGAGGCGTTCAGAAATTATTGTTGCTGGCACAATCATTTTATTAGAAGCCATGAAGCTTCTGGGAATGGAGTCGATCATAATTTGTGGACGATCACTCCGGGAAGGCTTAATCGTTGACTGGATGCTTACCCATGGATTGATTGAAGACCGGCTACGCTACCAAGATGAGGTCAGGGAAAGGAGTGTAATCGCAGTGGCTGGGAAATATCAGGTCAACCTGGATTATAGTCAGCGGGTGGCTAACTTTGCCCTGAGCTTATTTGACCAAACCCAAGGAAAACTCCACAATTGGGGAACACAGGCACGGGAATTACTTTGGGCAGCAGCAGTTTTACACAACTGTGGCGTGTATATTAGTCATTCGTCCCACCACAAGCATTCTTATTACTTAATTCGCAATGCTGAACTGTTGGGCTTTCTGGAGCCAGAAATTGAAATCATTGCTAATCTGGCTCGTTACCATCGCAAGAGTCCTCCCAAGAAAAAGCATGAGAATTACAACAATCTGGCCAATCAAGAGCATCGGCTGTTGGTGAGTCAGCTCAGTGCTTTGTTACGGTTAGCTGTTGCTTTAGACCGTAGACATATTGGAGCAATTCGGCATGTTAAGTCGGATTATCGCTCCGATGATAAGGCACTTTATCTAGATCTAGTTCCCGCTTTGACCAATGATGATTGTGCTTTGGAACTGTGGAATTTGGATTATAAAAAATCGGTATTTGAAGAGGAATTTGGAGTTAAAGTGGTTGCGAGGTTAGCATCCAAGAGTAGTCAGCATTATTAAGCTATTAGCTCTCAGCCATTGAGACATTATCAATACATTATCAATAGGGTAAGCATTCAGCTATCAGCCTTGGCCTTGGCCTTTGGGTGATAGCTGAATGCTTACAACGCTATAATACCAATTGATATATAATAACAGACGTAATAACTAAATCCAATATAACTGTGTCCAAAAACTCATGTACTCGCATTCTTGATTGCTTGTATATCAGCACCTATAAAAATACCTTACCAATGCGTGTTGACATCTGGAACCAACTGAAATTGTCAACAGACCGCTTGCAATCTCTTCACGCCTGTGGCCAGGATATCTCCACCTTAAAGGAAAAAATTGCAGCTGGGTTCAAAATTCTCGAACCCATCGAACTCTACTGGAAATTTCCAGGGATAAATGCATTTCGACGATTGCAGCAGCACTTTGAGCGCCAGGAATATTCCCGACTTTCCTGGGAAGTGACTCAAATTATACGTTTGATGTCTAGCCGTGCTGAACTGTATGCCCAAGCATACATGGATCAGATTTTTGCAAGCGAACAGAAAGATGGACAGCAAATTATATCGGTCGATAAGTACAATCAAAACTCTAATCAACTCGATTTTACCGTCTTATTTGTCGAAGACGACATGACACCGGAAAAAGAAAAAGAATTACGCCAAAAACTGGCAGAAATAGCCTCGAAAACAGACAATTTTATTTATCAGCTCATCGTCATTTCTAACTTTGAGGATGCCCTAACAGCTTTGATGTTGAATCACAGCATTCAATGCTGTGTTATCGGCTACGACTTTCCCCTGCGTTCAAACAACTGTTTGTCACTGCTCGAAACATACATGAGTGGGTTAGAACAAGCTGAATTAGCTGGGGAATATTACCAACCGAGAGGTCTTACTTTAGGTGCGATTATACATAAGTTACGTCCAGAGTTGGATTTATACTTGTTGAGCGATGTATCCGTGGTTGATGTGGATGCTGATACGAATCAGAATTTCCGCCGCGTTTTCTACAATCAGGAAGACTATCTTGAAGTACACTTAAGTATTATTCAAGGCATCGAAAAACGTTACGAAACCCCTTTCTTCGATGCCTTAAGAAATTACAGCAAAGAACCCACAGGGGTATTTCATGCCATGCCCATTTCCCGGGGAAATTCCATCTTTAAGTCTGATTGGATTCAGGATATGGGAGAGTTCTACGGTCAAAATCTATTTTTAGCAGAAACTTCAGCAACCAGTGGAGGATTAGACTCATTACTACATCCTACTGGTCCCCTAAAGGAGGCTCAAAATTTAGCAGCGAAAAGCTTTGGTTCTAGGCAAACTTTTTTCGTGACTAATGGGACTTCAACTGCCAATAAAATTGTTTTGCAAGCAATTGTAAGCCCAGGTGATATTGTCTTGGTTGACCAGAATTGCCACAAATCTCACCATTACGGCATCGTCTTAGTAGGTGCTCAACCCCTTTACCTCAATGCCTATTCCCTCAAAGAATATAGTATCTATGGTGCTGTGCCTTTAAAGGAAATCAAGCAACAATTGCTCAAGTTCAAGCGGGAGGGGCAATTGGAGCAGGTGAAGATGCTGTTACTCACAAACTGTACCTTTGATGGCATTGTTTACAACGTTAAGGGAGTCATGGAAGAAATACTGGCAATCAAGCCAGATCTGGTTTTCCTCTGGGACGAAGCCTGGTTTGCCTTTGCTGGTTGCACCTCAACCTATCGAGAACGTACAGCAATGCAAGCTGCCACTGACCTTCATACTCGCTATCACAGTCCCCAATACCGAAAGGAGTATGCAGCCTTTAAGGAACAATTTGATCGGCTTGACCCAGAGGATGATGACACCTGGCTGAACCAGCACCTCTTACCCGATCCAGATCAAGTCAAGATTCGGGTGTACTCAACCCAATCAACACATAAATCTCTGTCTGGCATGCGTCAATCATCCATGATTCACATCTGGGACGAGGAGTTCAACCGTAGGTCGGAAATTGATTTTCTAGAGGCTTACATGACCCACACCACCACCTCCCCCAATTACCAAATTCTGGCTTCTCTGGATTTAGCGCGGCGACAAGTTGATTTGGAAGGCTTCAAATTGGTTCATTCCCAGATTGATATGGCAATGATAGTGCGGGAGAAGGTTAACACTCATCCATTGCTAGGAAAATACTTCAAGATACTTACTCCTGAAGAGTTGATTCCGGAAACCTATCGCCCATCAGGTCTGAAAAGTTACCAAACTCAGGAAGATCCAGAAGTAGAGTTCCAGTGTATCGAGCAAGCCTGGGAGGATGATGAATTTGTTCTCGACCCCACGCGGCTGACTTTGTACATTGGCAAGACAGGCATCGATGGCTATACTTTCCAAAATTCTGTACTGATGGAACAGTTTAATATTCAGGTTAACAAGGTTTCCCTCAATACGGTTTTATTAATGACTAATATCGGGACAACCTGGGGTTCGGTAACATATTTGCTTGATTGCCTGCAGAAAATTGCTGAGGGGTTGGAGCAGGAATTGCGCCAATACAATCAAGTGGAAATCAAATTATTTGAAAACAAGCTGCAACAGCTAACACTGAATTTGCCTTCTTTGCCTCATTTCAGCGAGTTTTACTCCGGCTTCCGTTCTCACCCGGCAACTGGGCAAGGGGACCTGCGGAGCGCCTACTTCCTGGGTTTGGACGAAGAAAAAATAGAATACCTCAAGCTAGACAATGAAATAGATGAGATAATGGCGTCTGGGCGAGAACTGGTTTCATCTACATTCATTATTCCTACCCCACCGGGTTGCCCGATTTTAGTTCCTGGTCAAGTTGTAACTGGGGCGATAGTCTTTCTAATGAAGCAGCTTGCTCCTGATGTCATTCAGGGTTATCGACCTGACTTTGGATTGCCCGTGTTTACTCAAGATGCTTTAGACAGTCTCAATAAAACTACAGGATCTGCAATGACTAAAACAACAGCCTTCACTCATTTAGCTATAGCTGTTACGAACCTTAATGCCAGTATTGCTTTCTACGCTAAGTATGGTCAGATGTCAGTGGTGCGCTTGCGGGTAGAACCAGGGACAGTTTGGATGTCCGATAACATTAGACCCTTTGCCCTAGCTCTACTTGAGGAAGAAGAGGCCAAGCCGATCTTGCCCCCAAGTCATATTGGTATTGCTTGTGTCAGTTGCGAACAAGTGGATCAGCTCTGCAAACTTGCTCGCAAAGAGGGTTGTTTACTCGACGGACCTAAGGATTATGGTCCTCCAACTGGTTACGCAGCCTATCTAAGGGATCCTGATGGACACCATGTAGAAATTTCCTACGGTCAAGAGGCCGCTTTTGACATCCTCCCATCGTTAAATCAAAGATTATAACGTTCGCGTAGCGGCTCCAAAGGAGCTGGGATT
>NZ_JAAHGN010000249.1:0-8090 GCF_010672485.1 Moorena sp. SIO2C4
TTTAAACAGGGAACAGGGAGCAGGGAGAATTGTCTACTCCCAACTCCCAACTCCCAACTCCCAACTCCCAACTACCAACTCCCAACTCCCAACTCTTTTCCTTGATTGGGAAGATAATGTGAGCTATGAAAATCAAACTTATTATGAATTAATGCAAATAAAGAGTTTGCTTAAATTTATTAAAGAAATCTGGACAGCAGAAAATTTTCTGCCAGAATAGTAATATTCCTATCACTCAGCAACGGGAGATCTGACAGTGAAATCTGAAATTCGCTACAAGCCGGCCTTTGCAGCAATTTTTGTCACTCTCGATCCTGGTGAGAGTATCACTGCTGAGGCAGGGGCAATGACCAGTATGGATGCTCAGCTTACCATGAAAACTCAATTTTCTGGTGGCTTCTTCTCTGGCTTGCTCAAGAAATTCTTTGGTGGAGAGTCTTTATTAGTCAATACCTTTAGCAATCAGACTCAGCAACCATTGAACCTAGTTCTTACTCAGTCCATAATTGGCGATATTGCTGGTGTGGAATTAGGAGAACGCAGTCTGTGTTTTCAACCCGGTGCTTATATTTGCCATACTACTGGGGTTAAGCTGGGTGTTCGGTGGGCAGGTTTTAAGAGTTGGTTTTCTGGTGAAGGACTATTTAAACTGAAAGTCAGTGGTAAGGGCACAGTTTTCTTTGGTGCTTATGGTGGTCTTACTCGCAAGCAGATTAATGGGGAATTTATTGTTGATACTGGTCATTTAGTGGCCTATGAACCAGGAATTATGATGAATATTGGGTTAGCTGGTGGCTTGTTGGGGTCTGTAACTTCTGGAGAAGGCTTTGTGAATCGGCTCAGGGGTCAGGGTGAGATTTATCTACAGTCTCGTAGTGTTGATGGTTTAGTCAAGTATTTACGTCCTAAGGTTTAGCTTCCTAATCCTTTACTATACCGTAGCCAAACCACTACATCTTTAACACTATCCTTCCTAAATTTCGTTATAAAAATGGAAATAGAACTATTACATCAACCAGATAGTGCGATCGCTCGCGTTGTTCTGGATGAAAATCAAGAATTCGTGGCAGAGGCAGGCTGTATGATTGCCATGAGTGGCTACATCAATGCCAGCACTACTTTACGACAAGGTAAAGGAGGTGGTATTTTTGGTGGATTAAAACGCTTGGTAGGTGGTGAATCACTGTTTTTAAGTGTTTTTCGCTCTCCTGTTGGTGGTGGCGAAATCTTTCTAGCGCCCAAATTCATAGGTGATATTTTAGTTTATCAAATGAATGGTCAAGAGTTGGTAGTGCAGGCGACTTCTTATCTTGCCAGTGAATCAGGTGTTGATATTGATTTAGGCTTTCAAGGTTTTAAGTCCCTGTTTTCTGGCGAATCAATTTTTTGGTTGACTATTAGTGGTTATGGTTCTGTATTGCTGAACTCATTTGGGGCAATTTATGAAGTACCAGTGGAAGGTGAGTATATCGTTGACACCGGTCATATTGTTGCCTTTGAAAAAAGCCTGAACTTTGAGATTACTAAACCTGGCTCTAGCTGGATTGGTGCTTTTCTAGGTGGAGAAGGGCTGGTTTGCCGATTTAAAGGGCAGGGTAAAGTCTATTGTCAAACCCACAATACTGGTGCTTTTGGTCGGCAAGTTGGTACTCAACTACCACCACGATAATTACCTGGACGGAAATAAAGATTGTTGCTTGAAGTAGGGAGTCGGGAGTCGGGAGTAGGGAGTCGGGAGTCGGGAGTAGGGAGTCGGGAGTCGGGAGTCGGGAGTAGGGAGTAGGGAGTAGGGAGTCGGGAGTAGGGAGTAGAGTTATAGCAGTCGCCAGGGTAATTAGGACATGACAAAAGTCTCAAACTACAGTTTGGCTTGAGTTTAACTTCTGACTTCTGACTTCTGACTTCTGACTTCTGCTATACTTCCCGTGAATTCATAATTATTTACACAGTATTGTTTACTATCCCTTGATATTAGTTCTAACAATACATAATAATAGATAGGCCATAAAAATGATGAATAAAATTGACTACGAAATTGAGCATTCTCCCGCTTATGCCTCTTTGATTATAAACTTACAGGCAGACCAAACAGTCTTAATTGAATCAGGAGCAATGGCAGCAATGGACTCAAGTATCTCGATGAAGTCCAAAGTACGAGGTGGCTTGATGACAGGACTGGGTCGGATGGTAAGTGGTGAATCATTTTTTGTTAGTGAGTTTACTGCTGAAAAAGAGCCTGGGCAAATTTATGTTTCGCCAGGAGTACCTGGAGATATTCAGCATTACTACCTGAGAAACCAGGGTTTAATGGTACAGTCTTCAGGATTTGTTGCCTGTAGTCCAGAAATAGAAATTGACACGCAATTTCAAGGCTTTAAAGGCTTCTTCAGTGGCGAGTCTTTGTTCCTGATTCGAGCTACAGGCCAAGGGGATTTTTGGTTTAGTTCTTATGGAGCAATTGTAGAAATTCCAGTGGCGGGTGACTATGTAGTAGACACTGGCTATATCGTGGCATTTGAAGATACTCTAAATTACCAGGTTGAGGTGCTGGGTGGTTTATCATTTCGAGGTCTTAAAACTGGAGTTTTGGGTGGAGAAGGGTTAGTCTGTCGTTTCAGTGGTGAAGGACGCTTATGGATTCAATCTCGTGAGCTTTATGGGTTAATTAATTTTTTAAATCCTTTCCGTCCAACTAAGAGTGACTAAGAAATTGGTAATAGCTAAATAGCAAGCTAATCACTAATCCCTAATCACTAATCGTAAGCATTCAGCCATTAGCTATCAGCTATCAGCGTGTCGCGTATCAGCTTAAGCGCTACGCGCACGCGATCGCGTTCAGCTATCAGCTATGAGCTATCAGCTATTGGCCTAGGGCCAATGGCTTTTCCCCAGACTTTCAATTTTATTTTAAGCTGACGGCTGACAGCTGACAGCTGACGGCACCTCAAGTAGCGTGCGCTTCGCGCATATGCTTACCACTAATCCCTAATCACTAATCCCCCATCACTAATTATGCCCTCTCCAGATATACCTCAGAGTCGCAACCCACCACCAAGTAACCGTCAACTACTGATTTTATTGGGGCTATTTATCAGTTTTATTGTGGGGGTTATTTGGCTGTTGAACTTGCTGATCAACAGTCTAATTGGGCTAATTCCTCCTAGTGTCGAGCAAAAGCTGGGAGCTGTAATCGTTCCGGTTTATGAGCAGCAGGCTCAACCATCACCAACTCAAGATACCCTCAATCAACTGCTGGCGCGATTGGAAAAACAACTACCACCGGAGCAATCTAGACAACGAGATTACCGGGTGCTTTATCTACCAGAGGACACAGTAAATGCCTTAGCACTACCGGGGGATGTGATTGTGGTGTACGCCGGTTTTTTGAAACAGGTCGAGTCAGAAAATGAGTTGATGATGGTATTAGGACATGAGTTAGGTCATTTTGCTCACCGAGATCATCTGCGCAGTTTGGGAAGAACATTGCTGCTGCGGACAGCGATCGCTTATTTTGTTGGTGATGTAGGAGCCCTAGAATCTTTGGCTATTTCCGGATTGGCAACACTCTCTAAGTCGAAATTTTCCCAGTCACAGGAACAACAGGCGGATGAGTTTGGCTTGAGGTTGTTGCAGCAAACTTATGGTCATGTTGCTGGCGCAACAGATTTTTTCGCGAGAATGAGTCACAAACGAGGAGCGTCCTGGGATTTTTTATCAAGTCACCCATCTCCGGGTAAGCGAGTTACCCGACTACAGCGTCTGATTAAGGAACAAAATTATCCTCTCAAGGAGCGATCGCCTCTCCCGGAAAATCTGAATCAATCTCACCTGATATCAAGTCCAGTTGAATACCCATATTAAACGAGGGCAGAAGGCAGCTATGCTGAAGGCAGCTATGCTGAAGGCAATTGGATGGGGATTTAAACCCCATCCAATTGTGGACACCGTAAAGACGGTGGGGTTTTATAGCGCGTAGCGCTATATAGCACTACCGATTAAGGTTAGGACATTTATACAAGCTTAAAAGCTGTTGTAGTCCACTTTTGCCTTTTGCCTTTTGCCTTTTGCCTTGCGCGTAGCGCTATATCATCCAGCGATCGCTCTGTGTTTTTCGTACTACAAATCGAAGTGCGAAATCTGTTCCCTGATCCGAAGTTACCTGCTCGGAAGTCCCTACTCCCTAAAACCGAGAACCTTGTACCTCACCCAATTGACAAATCCTATTGGGTTTCTAAATGAGATGTAAACCTAGAAGGTCTTTTTTTTTATCCAATAAAACGCCGGATATCTTTCCCCTCTTGCTTCTTGCTTCTTGCCCCTTGCCTTTTTCTAAGGGTAATCGTTCACAACTCAAATGGATCCGGATCTGATCTCAAACACCAAGGAAACTAGAATACCTAAGCAAATTTTGCTTCAAAAAAAAATTTTTCTGATCATCTGCGAAAAGTTGGCTTGAGAGGCGCTGTAACAAGTAGCAATGAAAAAACGCCGCCTGGGCCGGTGTTTGATGAATTTCTAGAAAAGGTGTATTCTCAAATGATTAATTTGCTAAAGCAGCTTTGGACAACACTAGTTTCCTTCACTCTCAACATCAGAAAGCGCTGGCAACAATTAGCAGCAACGATACTGAAGGTATTCAAGGAACTAAGCGATAGTAATTCTCAGCCGATTGACCAGCAATCATCATCCCAAGAATCCCAAGAATTCAAAAAACTATCACAATCATCACAACTAACGATAGTAATGAATTACACACCACCGAATGATGGAGACGGACCTCCCAGTGAAACCGGAGACGCCGGATCTCTCTGGAAATTGTACCAGCTAATCCATGAAAATCCTGAGTTTAGTAACCCACAACTGTTACCAATATCAGCATCAAGACAACTACAACTATCACAACTACAGATGGTAAATACTTTCACACCACCCAATGATGGAGACGGCCCCGTAGGTGACGGCGAAAACGCCGGATCATTCTGCAAATTTCACCAGGTAATTGATGAAAATCCTGAGTGTACTGACCCACAAGCATCTAGTGTTACCAAGTCGTCTTCAGGTCAATCAACCTTGCCCTCTGACCCTGTCTCGCCCAAACCTGAGTCAAAACAATTGTCAACTGTCATGAGTTGGAATCCATTCACAGATTACAATCCACCGAAAGATGGCAAGGGACCCGTCGGTGACAGCAAAGATGCAGGTAGTTCTTGGCGCAGATAGTAGTTACTGAGTTTAAGTATACCAGTTTTCTATTCCTTAAAGTACTTTTTTCCTGGGTTTTAGAGAATAGGGAGTAGCGACTACATCGCTGCTCCCTATTCTCTATCCCCTGTTCAACACTTCTGGGAAAAAGCCAGCTTCCAAAACCTGCTCCTGAGCAAAAGAACACTCACAAGGAAAAGTGCTCAACTTAATCCCAGTTTCCTGGGCTGCCTTAATCCGAGCTTTTTGATAACTTTGCTCAAAGACCTCTGGCAAAAACGCTACGGTGCGCTTTCCAATGGGCGAGTAAATCGCCCTTGGGTCGCACCGTTTTAAACTAGGACTATCCTCCAGCAATTCTTCCAAAGCGATACGCTGTTCAGTGATAGTATTGATCCAACTATCGCTCCTTTTCCCTGGTTGATACATCCACTTCAGTAAATGCATCAGCAACACAATCAAGCGACTTTTTAACTCGCGCTTTTCCCGTTTACCCATGCTTTCGACTTCTTCAATCAGATTCGCTACATCAACTTGGGTAAACTCACCCTCCCGTAACTGTTGCGCAGTTGCCTCGGTCCATAAGTAAAAGTCTTGCTGATAAAGGTTGTGGGTTGTTGTCATCGCTCATTTCCCCAATTAATTGATGCTAGCATTTGGAGACTCCCCGCTCTTACCTAGACGGGGATTTTGATTTGTTTGGCGATCCCAATTCTTAAGCCGCTACACAATAATTTCATGCTAAGAATTCAGCTGTCAGCTGTCAGTGGTCAGTGGTCAGCCTTTAGCTCAATACCTTTAGTGGTGCGTTACGGGGCGGGCTATCTCAACCCTGGCTACGAGGTGGAAAATGAGGGCGAGCCCTTCCCTAACGCACCCTACGCCTCACTTCCCACCCTCCCCACCTACATCTATGGTCTTAATTCAAATCATTGATATTAATTTACCTGCCCTGTTGCACAAAACCCGATTGTAGAATATAAACTATAAATAGTCAAATAAATTTAGGTAAACTACTGCTACAAGACCACCGGAGAAGGTAATGTCCCTAGGAAAAAAACTACGAGAACGCCGTGAAAGTCTAGGTTTAACCCGCATACAAGTTGCTAGAGCCTGTGATGTGGTAGAGTCTACAGTGATTAACTGGGAGGCGGATCGGCACAAGCCTAAGCTCTATCCAGAACAGACTAAAGCCTTGTGTGATATTTTAGATCTCAAAGTTGAGGATCTGCTCCAGTAACATGTAAGGTTATACCCAAAGCACAGGATGGCTTTGTGCGATCATTTCATACTCATCTATAGTGCTGCGGATAGCAATAACTATATCAATTACCCTGCCGTCGCCACCAAGCACGGACTAGTTGAATGTCTTCGTAGGAGTAACGTTCTCCTAAATATTCCCGTACTTTTTTTAGATACTGATCACCCACTTTTTCAATTGCTTTGATAATTGGCTCATGACGTTCCAATGGTACCAGTCGTTTTAAATCCACTGGCTGATTCATTTCAATTAATTGGCTCAAATGATCTATTATAGTCCTGGTAGTATATCCTCGTTGTTGAGCAATTTCCTCTACACTTAACCCTTGTTGATAGAATTGCAGGGTTTTCATATGGGTACTGGAGGGCAGGGGTTCTGGTAGTTTTTGCTCTTGACAAAATGCCTGAATTTCTGAAACAAATTGCTCGCCATACTGGGTAACTTTATACTGAGTAACACCAGAAAGTTTCCCAAAGTTCTCTAAGGTTTTGGGTTTCAGCTGTGCCATTAGTTTCAGTGTGGAATCAGCAAAGACCACATAGGGTGGAATCGATTGGCGATCAGCGAGCTGTTTCCTTAATTTCCGCAGTTTCTCTAGCAGAATCTCGGCTTCAGCTACTCTGGGGTTAATTTCCCCTAAGGCTTTTTCTACAGATGACTGGGGAATAGGAACGTAAACAGAACGTTGCTTGCGCAGGATTTCCCAACTTAGTTTATTGAGCTTCAGCACAGAGTAGCCATCGGTGGTTTGGTCTACTAATCCTTGGTGCAAAAGCGATCGCACTAGAATTTTCCAAGCCTCTGCAGTTTTATCTTTACCAATACCATAAGTAGAGAGTAAGTGATGGCCATACTGCTCAATTTTCTTACTTTTTGAGCCCCGCAACACTTGAATAATGTGGTTCATGCCAAACCGTTCCCGACACCGGGCTACACAAGAGAGGAATTTTTGAGCTTCAATGGTCCAATCTTCTAGTGGCTTAGGATAGCAACAGTTATCACATTTCTCACAATTCCCTGGAAACCGCTCACCAAAGTAGCCCAGCAAAATCCGGCGGCGACAATCTGTGCCTTCTGCGTAGTCAACAATCTGATTTAACTGTTGATAGGCAATCCGTTGTTCCTTGGGATCGGGCTTTTGATCAATCAGATAATGAAGTTTTGAGATATCACTAGCGCTATATAAAACCGTACATGTGGCTGGTTCCCCATCCCGTCCTGCTCGTCCCGATTCCTGGTAATAACTTTCGATGTTACGAGGTAAATCGTAGTGAATCACAAACCGTACATCTGGCTTATTAATTCCCATGCCAAAGGCTACCGTAGCTACGATTACCCGCACATCATCCCGGATAAACCGATTTTGATTGGTTGCCCTAGCCTTATCCGTCATTCCACCATGGTAAGGTAGGGCAGAAATACCATCATTCTGTAACCGGAAAGCGACTTCTTCTACGGAACGGCGGCTCGTACAGTAGACAATACCAGAACCTTGGTGAGAACGGATCTGTTTTAATAACTGTTGATAGCTTTGCCGTTGTTTTGGTTGAACGTCGTAGTAAAGGTTAGGACGGTTGAAACTGGCGATGTGAACCTTGGGCTGTCGCAATTCCAGTTGTTGGATAAA